>NZ_JBPOEU010000032.1:0-34665 GCF_051251695.1 Maritalea sp.
CTCAACACCATTTCCGTCAGCGCTTGGGGGTTATAGGACCACTCAAAATAAGAGTCAACGACAATAACAATAAAAATGACACTTTCTTGACAAGCAATTGCCGTCAAGCAACGCCACACTTCCATAGTGCCTTAAAGCCGGGACTTTACATCGAATTAGGGCATGTCATTGATATGCAATATTCGCTTTTCTCGACCAAGTTTTGCCGCATTTATTGTCCACACCCAATTAAAACGGAGCTATTGTGTAGCTGGGGTTAGGTCACAAACTTCTCTAGCTTGTATTTTGCTTCGCTACCATGCCATAAATTGCAGCGCACCGTATGATGAATGCGCGCATGAATAAGCAGGTAGCTGTTATAATAAGGTCGAACATTGAACGCCGTTAAGCGCAAACAAGAAAAAGCACTTCTAAAGTCAGCCGGTTTTCGTGACGGTGCCGCTTTGAGCCTGCGCGCGCTTCGCAACAATATACCTGAAAGCCGAGAGGTATCTCTTACATGGCTTAGCGGGACCATTTTAACCGGTTTAACCGGCGCACTTTTAATGGCAGCGGTATTGTATGTGTCCTTTGACGGCAAACAAAACTTTTCAACACCATATGAAAGCCTGCAAGTTGAAACTGCTTCTTTAATCCCAACCCCTGAAGTCATGCAAAAGACCGATCGCGTGCGCCCTGTTGCAGCTACGCGTTCGGAAAAGGAAATCATTGAAGCCTCCATACGAGAAAATGCTGATGGTGTTTCAAAAATTCGACGCCAACCGTTTGAACGGATAAAGGCAACACTCGCCACAACCGCGACGGCGCTTTCGCAGGACATTCCAGCTTACGATCCTGTCGCTCTCCTTCGCCGCAATCAACCCATCGCCCTGCCCGACGATACTAGAACGATCAACACCGACATTTATGGCGCCGAAGTCGAAGGCGAAGTCACCGTTGTTCAAGCATCGCTAACCCTAGACCAAGCTCCAGTGCCCCAAATCACGGACGCAATTGCATCAGACTATGTACGCGCCACGGTTGAGGGTGCCTATACTGGTTTTGACGGCACTGCATTAGCATATGCCTCAGCCCAAATTGACAATATCAATCCCTTGTCGGTTGTGCGTGATGGTTTCACTTCCGTTGCGCAAAATGTTTCGATTGTGCCGCGCACTAATATTGAAGGGGTGAATTCTGTTTTTCGAACTGAACGGTTACTAACCGTGCGTAAAACATCAGCGTTCGGTGACGTCTTGTCCAAAAACGGTTTTACGCAAGCCATGGTTGATAGCGTCGGTGGCGCCATTAAAAATGTTTACCCCTCGGCTGCCCTAAATCAAGGGATGAAGCTGCGCATTCTATTTGGAAACGAACTCGGCTCTGAAATCCAAATCCCATTTCGGATGAGCGTATATACCAAAGCCGAACAGCATGTTGTAACCGTCGCCCGCACTGACCGGGGGCAATATGTGTTGGGACTGGCACCGCCCACGATCAATTTCCCGGAAGAAGATACAGAGGAAATTGACGTTGCTAACTTGCCCTCCCTATATCGTTCCATCTTCGAGACGGGCAGAAAACATGATTTGCCGGACACAATGATTGAGCGGATCGTTGCAATGTTTGCCTATGATCTTGATCTGACCAAAAGGATCAACGCAGGCGACAATGTTGAATTGCTGATGTCCGAGCCAGATGAAGAAGGTCGCAAGGAGCTGCTTTATGTCGGCCTAAACCTAGCAAATGCCACCCGGCAAATGTATCGTCATCAATCCGATGAAGGGCTTGTCGATTTTTACGACGAGAACGGACAGACGGGTAAAAAATTCTTGATGCGCCGCCCCCTAAAGGGCGGTGGCAAACTGCGGTCCAACTATGGTTATCGCGTGCATCCAATTTTTAAAACCTATAAATTGCACACCGGCGTTGATCTTTCCGCACGAACAGGAACGCCCATTTATGCAGGTGGCAATGGCGTTGTAAAACGTGCCCAATGGGTTTCGGGCTATGGACGTTTTGTTTCCCTTAGCCATGCGAACGGATATGAAACCGCTTACGCCCATATGACCCGGATTGCCGATGGTATGCGACCCGGCGTAAGAGTTCGGCAAGGCCAAATCATCGGCTATGTCGGCTCAACTGGCTATTCGACCGGCCCGCACCTCCATTACGAGATCAAGATCAACGGCCGCACGGTTGACCCGCTCGGCGTAAGACTGCCCCGAGACAAGGCGCTGCCCAACAAATATCGTGGCAAATTTGAGCAAACAATTGCCCAAATCCAAGAATTGATGGCCCGCGAGTCAACACCGATAAATGTCGCTGAGCGCTAGACGTTAAACAGACAACTATGAAGCAATATAGTCGCGCATGGCTGCGGCTTCGCGTTCAGCTTGTTCGATTTTGCGTTTGACCAAATCACCAATTGACACGAGGCCAACCAATTTTCCAGCATCAACAACAGGCATATGTCGAATGCGTTTTTGGCTCATCACACTCATCAATTGATCAACCGTTGCCTCAAGGTCGCTGGTGAACGGGTCAGGTGTCATGCAATTGCCAATCAAGCCCTCAAGCGCTGATGGACCTGATTCGCGCAATCGCCGCACAATATCGCGTTCAGACAAAATCCCGCAAACCTCGCCAACATCGCCCGTGACAACAACAACACCAACATTGTGTTCGCCCAACATATCGACGGCTTTGTTGACTTTGTCGGATCGGGTAACAGTCAAAACGTTACTGCCCTTCTCGTGAAGAATATCGCTAACTTTCATCTGCATTTCTCCTTTCGAAAAGTTAAGTCTGCGCCAATAATCGGGATTGGGCAAGTGATTGCCACTAGGCGAAAAGTTGTACTTCTGCCTTAAACATCCTTGTCACCGTCAAAATAGCTCAGGCTGTTTTGATGCCGTCCATTGTAGGTGAACCAACTTGAGCCATGCCTGCGCGGCTTACCACGGCCACTCATCACGGCGAATTTTCCGGTATCGGGATATTCACACACATCAATGTCGGCCTTTGAAGAAATCGCGATGTAAACAAGAGGCTCTTGCCCGGTGTTCCAAAGTTGATGCGCATATTCGGGGCCGCCAATCGGCGCGCCCAAAACATCGCCGGCCTTTACGTGATGCTTTGTTTCGCCAAACCGATACTCCCCCGCACCCGAAAGCACGATGAACATCTCGTCTTCTCCATGATGCACATGAAACGGACAGGCGGTTTTTCCCGGCGGCACCACCGTATAAGCCGCACCAATTTTGGTGAGGCCCAACGCATCCGCTATGCCAGCATCATCAGACTCATAGGATTTTCCATGCGAAAACTTTTCGGTTTTTAGGTCCGCCAGTCGCACAAAAGCTTTTGATTCTTTATTCATTATTCGCCCCAAACTGCCATTTCATTGCCGCTTGGCTCCTTAAAATGAAACCTTCGTCCACCGGGAAAGTCAAAAATGGGCCGCACGATCTCGCCGCCCCCTGCTTCGATTTGTATAAGAGCCGCTTCCAAATCATCCGCCTTGAGCACCACGAGCGGTTTGTCCACCGCGCCTTTTGTGCCGTCCATGCCGCCATCAAGCCCGGCATTATCGAACGAAAAATACTCTGGCCCATAGTCGGTGAATTTCCACCCCAATGCCTTAGCAAAAAAATGCTTGCTGGCGGTCAGGTCAGAGCCAGGCAATTCCACATAATCAATTTTCAATATTGATGGCACTTTCAACTCCCTCATCCATTTTTATCGGCGTTTGGAACGCATACCTTTGAATTTCTCAACCAGTTCATTTTCGACCAACGCCAAATACTTTTCGCTCTCAACCCCATAAATCGCCACCCGGCCCTCACCATCATGATGAACACCCCAGCCATAGCTTTTGACCAATGGCGATGCGCGAAGACAAGGCTGACCTTTGGCGAAGTAAAGCTGCTTCGCCGCGTCGCGCTCGGCGCCAACCAAACCTTTGCGATCCGCAAATATGCCGAACAATAATTCATCGCTATTCATGGCATAGGGCGCATTGACCAAGCGCTCATATTGCATGAAGGCGACCGTCCCTTCTCGCGTCGGCGCGCTCCCTGCAGCCACAGCGCAATCCGGGGATATTTCAATGAAAGCATCAATATAGTTGGTTGTATGATTGGCCATCGCGTCCTCATGTTCTGTTTTTGTTCTAAAACTGATTCCAGCATGAGTCAACATCCAACACCAACAACGCAACATGGCACGGCCATTTGCGGGAAGAATATTGCGGATGCACGAGGCGCATATTGGCTCGTTTTTTGTAGTAAATAAATGAGACAATAAACGCCTCGCGCGGCCAAGATTTTGCGCATCCGATCAAATGCCCCGGGGTGCTTTACCCTTTTATCCCCTTGCTCGGCACTCCATCAAATCCGTTTGGGCTTTGCCCTATTGATGATCAAATGATGTGAAATAACATCACATCATGCAAAGGCGGAAAACGAAACCCACCAAGCGACTTAAAAGCTACCTTCGGCGTCAGGCTGGACAAATGATCTTAGCGATATGAATTGCGTACCAACCCATATCTCAACCACTTCCTTTAGCGATAAGGATTGGGCGCTTCATAAAAACCGCACCCACCCTTCATCACCGCCTCAATTGTTCGTCAACAACCCACAAGGCCTCAAAGAAGATGCGATGATCTTAGGCATAAAAAAGGTGGGCGGGGATTAGTTTTGGTGGTTTTGTGAATTCTTGTTTATTTAAAGTTCGATGTCGAATGTGCTTAGTTTTCTGCCATCTACGAACAAGCTACGCATATCTGCCTCGATCCTTGCCCCTGTCAAAATGATTGAGATCGTGTGGTCATATTGGGTGACAATGCAACATGTATTTCTCTGCCAATATCTCACCAAGTGTGATAGAAAAGTGGAGAATTACCAATGGAAACATTACACGCGAAGGTCGCGGCAGATTCGCTCCTTAAGTCTGCATCGACTGAAGATGAGTTTTATAATCAAAACAGCTGCGAGTGGCTCCAATTCATTAGAACGCTCGCAAAAAGAGGCCGATCACCAGAGGCACAATGCAATGGGGTTCGGCCCCTATCTTACGAAAAAAATGAATCGTAATAATCAATGGCCCAATTTGCGAACAATACAGCTGAAAATTCTGCTCTAATGGATGTGATCGCATGCGAAACTGATATGTTTTTGCGTCAAGATTTTGATGGTTGGGCAGCATGTTGGGTCCAAGATGATCGTGTACGTGAGGTCTGCATTTCTTCTTCCTTCGGTGCGACTGTTCTCGAAGGATGGGACAAGCTCAGTGACTATATGCGAAACGTTATGGAGAGTGGAGCCGTCTGTAACATCTCTCAGACTGAGCGCTTCAATATCAACATCACGATTAGTGGTGACATCGCTCATGTCGTCTTTGATGAAAATTCAAAGAACTCATGTGGACAGACTGAAAGAACGTTTGAAACTAGGGTGCTAGAGCGATCGGACGGAAAGTGGCGCATTCTATACGCCTCTTTTGTTCTTCGCGGGCATCAACAAATAGATTCAAGCAGGCTCGCTGTAAATGCAAATGGTGAAGTGCTTTGTGCCCCAGATGAGGCTCTTGCTCAACTTAAGAGCCACCCTGGCCTCCAGATATCAAATAACAAATTGCGTGCAACCAAGCCTGCATGGGACAAAATTCTGCAGGCCGGTCTGAAGTGTGCAGCCGAGCAGCACGGCTATTTTCAGCATTATAGATATATGGCCGAAAATGGGCGAAACTTCCGGCTTCCGCTCGTTCTGGGCGAGACTGACGAAGGAAGCGTATCGGTTTGCATACTCTTTGTCAGAGACGGCTTAACGTTCGTGGAAACTCAAAATGACGGCGATATTGATGCGCGCTTGAGCGTTGCCAAGTTTGTTTTTGGACTCTCGGAGGGCCAGATGTTGTTAGCTCAACGAATAGTATTAGGTGACAACTTGACGACTGCATCAGAGATCCTCGGCATTAGCGTTAATACCGCCAGAACACACCTGTCGCGGGTCTACATAAAAACTGGTGTCAATTCTCAAACGGCCTTAGTGCGGACCCTACTCAGTGTCGGATAAGGTTGTGACGACAAAACGTTTTTAGCGGATATCAGTCACGGTGTGGAGAATCGGCAGGATTGATTAGCAGTGAAACTACGGTGGACTTAAGGGTATGTTTGGTTTTTTCCTGAGACCATCCGCACTCGCCTACCAATAACACCCAAACTTGGACTCCGATAAGTGTCCACATAAATTCACTAGCGTCCTCGACATCCCAATTCGATGCCAATGCGCCATCCTTCTGCAGTGAAGTCGTGAGGTCTTTCAACCAAACCTTCAATTCATCCATCCGATTTTCCCATGCCGTTCTGGCATCTGCATCGGTCGACTTGAGGCGTATTAGATCATTGGCCACGGGAAGAATTTTGGGCACAAAGTCCAACCAAGAAGAAACAGCCGTATCTAATCGTTGAATTGGATCAGCAATCTGCAGACATTCATTTAGTCTTTGTCGAATTTCAAATCTCTCATCTGCACGCCGGACCAGAGCAATCAATAACCCACCCCGGTTGCCGAAGTGAAGATAGATGGCTTGTCTGCTCACGCCTACAGAGTTTGCAATTTGGGATATCGACGCATCTGCCCCCCGCTCGGACACTAGATCCCAAGCCGCATCCAAGATTTGATCTTTTGTTTGGTTACCAGATTTACGCTTACTTGACATGTGTAAAGTTCCTAGTTACTTGACGTGTGTAAAGTAACCGAGGTGCGGACGCTGTCAATCAACAACTGATCGGTGGTCCATCAAATATGCGTGGCCGGTAGCATGTCACGAGAAGATACGGAGAACATCATGCAATCAATTGCGAGTTTTGATTTAGAAGTTGAACGAACGCCTACCGAGGTGTTTGATTTTATTTCAAACATGGAGAATTTTGGCGAATGGTTCCCTGGTGTCGTCTCCATCGTTTCAAAAGACCAAATGGCACATCAAAAAGTCGGAAAAGTGTATTTTGAATCAGTCCAAGAGCCTTTTAAAGGGAAGGTAACAATACCAATTACAGTCGTTGCCTGTCAGCCAAACGAAATGTTTCAGACGCAAGGTGAGTATCCGCCACTTTGGCCTCAAATGACGGTCGAACTGACGAAGATTGATAAGGGTTGCACAAGAATAAGTTGGGCAATGGAAAGCCGAAATGACAACATTTTCTTCAGGTTTACTTTGCTGCTAATCGTCAAGAGGATTATGCGCAAGAGAGCTCAGATTGCGAAAATTGAACTCCAAGCCATTTTCGATAAAAGCGCAACGTGAATTCTCGCGTTTACTCGCGTGCGAACAAATAGACGATAAGCCAAACCAACATGTGCCCAACCCCACAATGGAATTGAGCACATGCTGATCGTTGAGTTGAAAAAGCACCTTCAATGAAAATGCTTGTTTTGGAAGATTATTGAGCAGCTTCCTTTTGAGAAGCAACAGGGTCAATCACCAAACCCGTTTCACTTGCGCTCACATTGACGGTTTGCCCATCCAAGATTTCGCCGGCCAAAATCATTTCAGCCAATTCGTCTTGCAACGCGCGTTGAATGGCGCGTTTTAGCGGTCTTGCGCCATAGGCAGAATCATAGCCTTCATTGGCCAACCATTGACGCGCTTCATCGTCGATATTCAGTACGATTTCGCGATCAACCAACAATTTGTGCAAATTGCCAAGTTGAATATCAACAATCGCGCCCATATCGGCCCGCGCCAACCGATGGAACAGCAATATTTCGTCGATACGGTTTAAGAACTCAGGACGAAAACTCATCCGAACCGTATCAAGCACCTTGCCGCGCACCATTTCAACCGATTCGCCTTCTTTTTGCTCAACCAAATATTCAGAGCCCAAATTAGACGTCATGATGATCAGCGTATTGCGGAAATCAACCGTGCGGCCTTGCCCGTCTGTTAAACGTCCATCGTCCAACACTTGAAGCAAGACATTAAACACGTCCGGATGGGCTTTTTCGATCTCGTCGAACAGGATCACTTGATAGGGACGACGGCGCACCGCTTCGGTCAGCACCCCACCCTCGTCATATCCGACATAGCCCGGAGGCGCGCCGATCAGGCGAGCAACGGAGTGCTTTTCCATAAATTCGGACATGTCCAACCGAACCATCGCAGTGTCATCGTCGAACAGGAACTGGGCCAATGCTTTGGTCAATTCTGTCTTGCCGACACCGGTTGGTCCCAAAAAGATAAACGAACCCATGGGCCGGTTTGGATCTTGCAGACCCGCGCGAGAACGACGTACAGCTTTTGATACTGCCGCGACAGCTTCACTTTGCCCAACAACACGTTTGGCCAATTCTTCTTCCATGCGCAACAGCTTGCCGCGCTCGCCTTCAAGCATTTTATCAACAGGCACACCAGTCCAACGCGAAACGATTTGCGCGATATGGGCGGGTGAAACCACCTCTTCAACCATGCCTGCGGTTTCAGCTGGGCTGCCTTCGGCCTCGGCCTCGGCTATTTTGCGGGTTAATTCGGGAATAAGGCCATAGGCAAGCTCTCCGGCTTTGGCCAAATCGCCTTGCCGTTGGGCGTTTTCCAAATCGGTTCGTGCTTGATCGAGCTGTTCTTTCAGCTTTTGCCCAGCCCCAAGCCGGTCTTTTTCCGCAACCCAGCGTTGGTTGAGGGCATCTGCCTCTTCTTCCAAATCGCTCAGTTCAGATTTAAGCTTTAAAAGCCGAGATTTTGACGCATCGTCCGTTTCCTTTTTAAGCGCTTCGCGTTCAATTTTAAGCTGGATGATCCGACGGTCTAACTCGTCAAGTTTTTCTGGCTTGCTGTCGACTTGCATCCGCAACCGTGCAGATGCCTCGTCCATCAAATCGATCGCTTTGTCTGGTAAAAACCGATCTGTGATGTAGCGATTAGAAAGGGTCGCCGCAGAAACTAGCGCGCTATCGGAAATGCGCACCCCATGGTGCAACTCATATTTTTCCTTAAGCCCACGCAAAATCGAAACCGTGTCTTCAACCGTTGGTTCGCTCACAAAAACCGGCTGGAACCGACGCGCCAAGGCAGCGTCTTTTTCCACGTGTTTTTGATATTCGTCCAAAGTTGTGGCGCCAACGCAGTGCAATTCACCCCGCGCAAGGGCAGGTTTAAGCAGATTGGAAGCGTCCATCGCACCATCTGATTTACCCGCACCCACAAGCGTGTGCATTTCATCGATGAACAAAATAATGCTGCCTTCGGCGGCTTGAACTTCGTTCAAAACAGCCTTCAATCGCTCTTCAAACTCGCCTCGATATTTTGCGCCTGCAATCAATGCACCCATATCAAGCGCCAAAAGGGACTTACCTTTAATCGATTCGGGCACATCGCCATTGATAATGCGCAGCGCTAGGCCTTCCGCGATGGCGGTTTTACCCACACCAGGCTCACCGATCAGCACCGGATTGTTTTTCGTCCGACGCGACAAAACCTGCATGGTGCGACGAATTTCTTCATCTCGGCCAATCACAGGGTCAAGTTTACCTTCACGCGCAACCTCTGTGAGGTCCCGTGCATATTTTTTCAGCGCATCATATGATTCTTCGGCGCTCTGCGAATCGGCAGTGCGGCCTTTGCGCAATTCATTGATCGCCTCGTTCAAACCATTTGCGGTTACGCCAGCGGCGGCAAGTAGTTTGCCCGCATCGCTATCTTTTTCAATAACCAGCGCCAGCAACAAGCGTTCCACGGTGACATAACTGTCCCCGGCCTTTTCACCCGCTTTTTCAGCAGTTTCAAAGGTTCGCGCCATTTCACGGCTTAAATAAAGTTGTCCACCGCCACCGGATACGCTGGCGATCTTTTTCAATCCAGCTTCAACGCTGGCACGCAATGTTTTGGAATTACCACCCGCACGGTCAACCAAACCGGTTGCCATGCCTTGATCATCGTCCATCAGGACTTTTAACAAATGAATGGGTGAAAATTGCTGATGCCCTGCTGATAGGGCGCCACTTTGTGCGGATTGAACAAAACCACGCGCACGTTCTGTATATTTTTCTATATTCACGGTTCAACTCTCCATTTTCGGCCCGCTCAAACTGCCCATAGCGGCACAGTATTTCACGTCTCGAAGCGTTGGTGTTTAGTGTCCAAACCAAAATTGATTTGGCCACAAATTCGTTTTCAATCAGGTGCCCACATTGGGCGCACCCTTCGATTGTAGATATAGGGATGGTTTGAGTAGATAAAAGAGCTTCAGATAGAAATTTTAAAGAAAATGAATAAGCCCGCCAATAAAGGCCATTGCGAGCCCAAGTCGCAATATCCATATACCGACCCATTGTTGAACGTAGCCCTTTTCGCCAGCCTTAACCGCTTCCCAATTCCCCAACACCGGCACTTTTGACGCTCCATCACGAAACCCGCCGCCAATCACATGGGTGATCCCGCCAGCCAACGTCACGATCCAGCCGATCATAAACATCGAAAAGGCCTGCGCTTCGAAAAACCCGAAAAATGATGCAAAAATCGACATGGCAATACCCATTTCTGACAAGTGAATTCAAAACCAATATGAAGCGAAAATCATGTCTTGTCTATCAACGCGGTTGGCATGAATGATCATATGCGTTAAATTTCCGCCAGAACGCGAATGGCTAGGATTATCGATGGTGAGCAATCAGAATAAACCCAAACACGTCGCCATTCTGGCCTATGACCAATTATGTACGTTTGAGTTTGGACTTTCAGTCGAAATTTTCGCCACACCAAGGCCGCAAATCAATAACTGGTACAGCTGCAAAACCGTAGGGGTCGAACCCGGCCCTTTGCGCGCAGCCGGCGGGTTGGTGGTGCAGTGCGACACACAAGTTGAAGAATTGGCGCGTGCGGACTTGATCATCATTCCCGGTTGGCCAATCGATAAACAGCCAAGCGCCGACCTAAAACAACAAATACTGTGTGCCAACCAACGCGGGGCGCAATTTATGGCGATCTGTTCTGGGGTTTTTTTATTGGAAAATATCGGTTTGCTGGATGGCAAAACCATAACCACCCATTGGCGCTACATCGATGAGTTAAAAGCTCGGGCACCCTGCGCGGCGGTAAAAGACAATGTACTTTATTGCATAGACGATCAAATTCTAAGTTCGGCAGGATCTGCGGCTGGAATTGACTTGGCTTTACACCTCATTCGCACCGATTTTGGCACCTCTGCCACAAATTTGGTGGCGCAAAGATTGGTGCTTCCGGCCCACCGCGAAGGTGGGCAAGCCCAATTTGTGCCTCGTCCCGTTTCCCCACCCAAACGTGGTGCGCTAAACCAGCTGCTTGATGAAGTGCGCACAAAGCTCGATGAGCATTGGAGTGTGACGTCACTAGCGAACAAAGCATCGATGTCAGAGCGCACATTAATCCGCAAATTTCAAAACACCGTCGGTCAAAGTCCCGCGCAATGGATCGTCAATGAACGCATTTATTTGGCCAGAGAATTGTTGGAAAATGCCCATTGCAGCATCGATCAAATCGCCTTGCGCACGGGGTTTAAAACACCAGAAACGTTGCGACATCATTTTCGAAAAAAACTAAAAGTCAGCCCCAGTGATTACCGCAAACAATTTGGCGCGACCCACTCGATCCAATAAAAAAGGCCGATTTAAAACCGGCCTTTTTAATATCAATATGTACTCTAGCTAGCCTATTCAGCCGCTTCGGTTGCTGTGCTGTCGTCGCCACCAGTTTTGGCTGGCGCGTCGTCGTTGGACGCTGCAGCTTTGGGTGCTTCCGCTTCTGCCAAATTAATGGAAGGCTGCGGTGCTTCTGACAATTCAGCATTTTCAACAGGCTTGCGACGAGGACGACGTGTCCGGGGCGCACGCCGTGGACGGGGCGCACTTTCTTCATCGCTACTTGCTGCCTGCTTGCTATCAGCCTGAGCAACAACAATCGGTTCAGCACTGTTGTCCGCAGCGGGTTCAACTTTAACCTCATCAGTGCGTTCGCCTGATGCATCATTGTTGTTTTGCTGCTGTTCAGCGCGTTCTCTTTGACGCTCATCTTGCTGGCGCACTTGGGCTTGGGCCTGGGCTTGAGCAGCCGAAATTATGCGGAAATAATGCTCTGCATGCTGGAAATAGTTTTCCGCCATTACAGAATCACCGGACGCTTGCGCGTCACGGGCGAGTTGCACATATTTTTCCGCAATCGTTGCTGGGTTGCCGCGAACCTTCACGTCAGGGCCGTTACTTTCGTAACTGCGCGACAAAGGATTTACGTTCTTACGACCGCCGCCACCGCCGCCGCCATTACCACGACCGCGTGAGCGGTTATTTTTTTGTCCTGGTCTCATAGGTTGCTCTTGCGATGACTACAATCATTGTTCTTGTTTAAATTCTTTGGATAACCACAATTCACAAAAAAGTGCGATCACAGTCCAAATTTGGCTCAAGCGCTTCCATTAAGAAGTCCGCCCGTTGTCAATTCTATTGTGGATGCTGCTATATGCCTGCTGTCCGGCGTGTGCGCGATCCATCGATCAAAAATGATGCTCGCGATCAGGTGAACCAGCACCTGAAAACTTAACACGCAAGTGGAACCTATATGCTTCGCAAAAAATTGCCAAGAAAAAAATTTTTACTAAATTTCATTGCCGAAATGATGCCGTTATCGCTGCGCTAAAATCGCCCGATCAAGCCCGCTTAGATCGGAGAGTTTTGCAATTTCATCAAATCCATTGGCGGCTAAAATTTGGGACACAGCTTCTGCTTGTTTATAACCGATTTCAAAAACCAACCATCCCTCATCCGCCAAAAACGTCCCCGCATTCTCAATGATTGCGTGGTAAGCAGCGAGCCCACCTTCTTCGGCAAACAGGGCTAAATGGGGATCAAACCCAAGCGCTTCCACGTTCATATCGTGGCGTTCATCTTGGCTGATGTAGGGTGGATTTGAAATGATCAGGTCAAAACTTTGAGCCGCAACCGGCTCGAACCAGCTGCCTTGCAAAAACGCCAACCGGTCCTCTACCCCATGCCGCTTTGCATTTTGGCGCGCGCATTCAAGCGCTGAGGCTGAAAGGTCGGTCGCCACCCCTGTCGCTTCGGGGAATTCCAGCAATATGGAAATCGCTATGGCCCCAGAACCAGTCCCCAAATCCAAAAAATGACCATCCGCTTCAAATCGCTCAAGCGCGACATCCACAATGAGTTCAGTATCTGGACGCGGCACAAGTGTGTCTTGATTGAGCGCGAAATTATGGCCGTAAAATTCTTTTTCACCCAAAATTCGGGCGACGGGTTCTTGCGTTAACCGCCGTTCGCACATCTCATTAAAACGAGACAAAACATCACTGGGAATTGGGTCTGGGCCAGAGCTGATCAGTTGCGCCGCATCCAAGCCTGACGCCGCTAACATCAAATAGCGCGCATCAAGCCCAGCGGTAACAAGCCCCGCAGCTTCAAATTTCTTGCGCCAAAACAATTGTCGCTGAGCAAAACTTGCCATCACTTAGACAGTTTCGTCCAATGCTGCCAATTGAGCTGCCTGATTTTCGGTAATCAACGTGTCAAAGACCTCGTCCAGTCCCTCACCCGCGATCAGTTTATCCAGCTTATAAAGCGTTAAATTGATGCGGTGATCCGTCAAACGACCTTGGGGGAAATTGTATGTGCGAATACGTTCAGACCGGTCACCCGAACCAACCTGATCCCGACGGGCATCTGCACGTTCGCTATCGCGTTTTTCGCGCTGCTCTTCATATAGACGCGCCCGCAAAACCTTCATGGCGTTTGCCCGGTTTTGGTGCTGCGATTTTTCTGAGGAAAGAACCACAATGCCTGACGGAATATGGGTAATCCGCACCGCACTATCCGTGGTGTTCACGTGCTGCCCACCCGCACCAGACGCGCGCATGGTGTCGATACGAATGTCTTCGGTCCGCACTTCAATGTCGATATCTTCAACTTCGGGCAAAACCGCTACGGTTGCAGCTGAAGTATGAATACGGCCACTTGATTCGGTATCTGGCACCCGTTGGACGCGGTGAACACCGGATTCAAATTTCATCCGCGCATAAACGCCATTGCCTTTAATCGAAGCGACAATTTCTTTGTACCCGCCCATATCACCATCGGCTTGTTCCATGATGGTCATTTTCCATCCGGCCAATTCGGCGTGACGTTGATACATGCGAAACAGATCGCCAGCAAAAAGCGCGGCTTCATCTCCACCCGTACCAGCGCGCACTTCAAGGATCGCGCTTTTATCGTCAGCATCATCTTTGGGGAGCAACAGCACACGAATTTCTTGGCTTAGAGCCTCAACCTTTTCCTTGAGCTCGTCCCGTTCCATTTCGGCGAGCTCGGCCAATTCTTTATCACCAGAGGCGATGATTTCTTCGGCCCCATCAAGGTCAGACTGGGTTTGGTTATACTCACGCGTTTTTTCCACAACGAGCTGTAACTCAGAGTGTTCTTTAGACAAACGCACTATAGTTTCCGGATCTGGCCCAGATGCCATCTGATCTTCAATCGCCTGATAGCGATCAACCAATGCATCCAACTTTTCGGTTGGTAATTTTGCCATAAGTCAGGCACCTTTTTGTCTAAAATAAACGCTAAAGCGGCAGGCCTTGCCGGTCCGCAAGCGCATAAAGAAACTCTCTGATGTCCAGATCGCCCCGATCTTGATCCAACGCCTCAGCTATTTGGTCGCGAATATGCATCAGGTCAAGGCTTAGCACCAGCTCTTTGATTTGCCCGACGGAAGAAGCCGCCATGGAAAGCCGTTCAATACCAACTGCCATTAGGGCCAGCGCTTCAATCGGACGTCCCGCCAGTTCACCACACATGGTCAATGGCCGGTTGTGCCGTTTTGCAGCATCAGCAATATGTTTAAACGCCCGCAAACGAGGCGCAGCAATCGCGTCATAACGACGGGCCACCCGCGCGTTCGCCCGGTCAGATGCAGTTAAAAATTGCACCAAATCGTTTGAGCCAATGGACACGAAATCCGTCATCGGCAGCAACTGATCCAATTCAAACAGCAAAGATGGCACTTCAATCATTGCCCCGATGCGCAGGTTCTTTGGTGCAACAAATGCGGAGTTTTTAAGCCGCGCCAATTCAACATCAACCATTTGACGTGCTTGCATAAATTCGCTGCAATCGGTGACCATAGGCACCAATATGTCGAGGTCTCTGCCGTTCGCGGCTTGCAGCAATGCTCGAATTTGAGTGCGCAACAAGGCTGGGCGATCAAGCCCCAACCGCAACGAGCGCCAACCCATTGCGGGGTTTTCTTCGCTCGCAGAACGCAAATAGGGCACCACTTTGTCGCCGCCAATATCGAGCAGTCGAAACACAATTGGTCGATCACCGGCCAAGTCCATGGCCTGTCCATAAAGCTCAACCTGCTCTGCAAGTCGTGGCAATTTGGACGCGATCATAAACTGCAATTCCGTGCGGAACAGACCGATGCCGGTCGCGCCGGTTTCCTCGATCGCTGACAGATCCGCGATAAGACCCGAATTGTGCAGTAATTCGATTTTTACCCCATCAAGGGTGACAGATGGCTTGTCTTTAAGCGCAGCAAAACGTTCCTGACGTTTCGCGCTAAGGCGAACCTTATCCGCATAGATTGCGGCAACGTCTTCTGTCGGCCGCAAATGGACGGTGCCCGTTTGCCCATCAAGAATAATATTATCGCCAATCTCACAGATAGAGGCGAGATTATCCGCTTGCCCCAAAACAACAATACCCAACGAACGGGCGACGATTGCCACATGGGCAGTCATCCCACCCTCTTCCAGCACAACGCCTTTAAGCTTGGTGCGGTCATATTCTAGCAATTCTGCCGGGCCCATATTCCGGGCGACCAAAATCGCATGTTCAGGCAATTCATGGCGGCCAAATACTTTGGTGTCGCCTGTAAGCACCCGCAAAAGTCGGTTCGCCAAATCATCCAAATCATGCAAACGATCTCGAATATAGGGGTCTGTCTGGCGCTGCATCCGGGCGCGCGTGTCATTTTGCACCCGTTCAACCGCAGCTTCAGCGGTCAAACCACCGCCAACCGCTTCGCGCAACCGGCGCACCCAGCCCCGATCATGGGCGAACATGCGGTAGCTTTCCAAAATTTCCCGGTGTTCAGAACGCGCTTGCATATCCCGCTTGTTGAACATGTCATCAATGGACATGCGCATCGTCCGAATGGCGCGTTCTAGCCGTTCAGTTTCCGCTTCAACATCTTCAGCTACAAAATTGGTGACCACAACCCGTGGGTCATGAACAAAGACTTTCCCCAGTGCGATCCCGTCTGAAAAACTTGCCGCTTCCAATGTGCGTGGACGCCTAAGATCAATGTTTGAGCCAGACCCAACCAATGCGCCAAATTCGGTCGTTGAAACCATTTCCGCCAACAAAGTCGCTGTTGTTAACAGCGCCTCGGTTTCCATTTCTGAATATAGCCGCCCTTCGCGACCCTGTACGTCCAAAACACCAAGTGTTTGCCCAGAGCGCAACACTGGCACACCCAAGAACGAGTGATAGGGGTCTTCGCCCGTTTCAGGACGATAGGCAAAAGCGGGGTGGGAAGGCGCATCCGCCAAGTTAAGCGTTTCAGCTTCTGCGGCCACTAAGCCAACCAAACCCTCGCCCATAAGCAAAGTGGTTTTGTGAACAGCTTCAGCTTTTAACCCTTGGGTTGCGAACAACTCCAACTGACCATCATCGCGCAAAACATAGAACGAGCAAACGTCAGCATTCATACTATCCGAGATCAACTCGACGATTTTATTTAGCCGGTCTTGAATGCCCAATGGCGCAGCCATTGTAGCGCGCAAACGGCGCAAAAGCTCTCTCGGGCCGGTGGTCAATATAGCCATTTATCCCTCAATCGCGTCTTTAAAAACGCCATTGCCTTGATGGCGCGACCCGATTTTTTCGGGTTACGCGTCTTCTTGATCAAGACCGTAATAAGTGTGCAAGGCGCGAACTGCAAGTTCGGCATATTCCTCATCGATCAAAACCGAGGTTTTAATTTCCGATGTGGTGATCAATTGAATGTTGATCCCCTTGTCTGACAGGGCCTTGAACATGGATGCGGCAACACCAGCATGTGATCGCATACCAACACCAACAACAGAGATTTTCGCACTGCCTTTGGAACCAGAAATCGAATCATATTCAAGTGAATTTTTGCCAGCTTCGGTCAAAACGTTCAAAGACTTCTCATATTCACTGTCCGGCACGGTGAACGTGATGTCTGTTTCCCGTCCATCATCGGAAACGTTTTGAACAATCATATCAACAATAATTTGCGCATCAGCCAATGGGCCAAACACGTCTGCCGCAACACCCGGATTGTCTTTCACACCACGAAGGGTGAGTTTTGCTTCTGAGCGGGCGCATGTCACGCCGGATACGATCTGCTTTTCCATAATTTCTTCCTCATCACAAACCAATGTTCCAGGGCCATTCCATGAACCATCTTCAGATGGCGCTGGCACACTGGTTGGATCGTCAAAACTTGAGCGCACAACCAAGCGCACCTTTTGCGCCATGGCCAACTCGACCGAGCGCGTTTGTAACACTTTGGCGCCCAAAGATGCCATTTCCAGCATCTCTTCAAAACTTACCCGATCAAGCCGTTTGGCTTTGGGCACGATGCGGGGGTCTGTCGTATAAACGCCATCCACATCAGTATAAATATCACATCGATCCGCACCAACCGCTGCAGCAACCGCAACAGCACTTGTATCAGAGCCTCCACGGCCAAGGGTCGTTATCCGGTTTTGCGGCGAAATGCCTTGGAACCCGGTGACCACACAAACAACGCCATCATCCATGCGCTCATGCAAAAGGTCAGGTTCAATATTGGTAATACGTGCTGCGCCATGGGCGTCATTGGTTTCAATCGGCACTTGCCAGCCTGCGAACGAACGCGCTGGCACACCAGCATCTTGCAACACAATCGCCATCAAACCAGCGCTAACTTGCTCGCCAGACGCCACAACCGCATCATATTCGCGCGCATCATGCAGCGAAGCGGCTTCACGGGCCCAACCGACAAGTTCATTTGTTTTGCCCGACATAGCGGAAACAACGACACAAACTTTATTGCCCAATTCAACTTCGCGTTTCACATGCCCAGCGGCATGCCTAATCCGCTCAATATCAGCGACTGACGTGCCGCCAAACTTCATCACAATGATTGCCATTACAAAAGTTCCTGATATTTTTCATCCCGTCTGGCGTTTGTTTGCCACGGGTTATTTTGATGGATTTTAAAGTTGTCGCGCGCGGACCATTGCCATAAACCAGCTATGCAATCAACAAAAAGCCATCATTTGCTTTGGTTTGACTTGCTCGCGCTTTGCATTTGGCTTGCTTTCGCATGGCCTGAGACAATATCACACGTGAACTGTTAGGGTGAACTTAGCGTATAATGCAAGTCGACGTTGGAACTTTAAGTACTGCTTGATACGATCTCTAAGACAATTAAGGACGCACCATGGCAACCACTACAATCGAAGCTGCCGAAATTGACCGTTTTACCGCCATGGCGGACGAATGGTGGGACCCTAAGGGTAAGTTCAAGCCACTTCACAAATTCAACCCGGTGCGCCTGTCATACATTCGCAATGCGGTGATTTCCCATTTTGGTTTAGACGAAACCGCACGCGAACCATTTAACGGGTTACGTCTTTTGGACATCGGTTGCGGCGGCGGCCTGTTGTGCGAACCAATGAAGCGGTTAGGTGCAGATGTTGTTGGCGCTGACGCTGGCGAGAAAAACATCATGATCGCCCAAAACCACGCCGAACGCGTAGGGCTTGATATTGACTATCGAACCACGACCTCTGAAGCATTGGCAGCAGATGGCGAGCAATTTGATGTTGTGTTGAATATGGAGGTCATCGAGCACGTCAACGATATCCAACTTTATCTTGAAAGCTGCGCAGCCCTCGTGAAACCCGGCGGCATCATGTTTGTTGCCACCATCAACCGGACATTTAAAGCATATGCGCTCGCGATTGTTGGTGCAGAACACATTTTACGTTGGTTGCCCAAAGGCACTCACACATACGATAAATTTGTGACGCCAGAAGAAATCACATCCATTTTAAAGCGCAATCAGATGAGCATTATGGAACGTACGGGCGTTTCTTACCACCCGCTGGAAGACAAGTGGAAACGATCCAAAGACCTAAGTGTCAATTACATGTTGTTGGCGGAAAAAGCGGTCTAGTTTTCTGCTCGCCATACGCCCAATGCCGTTCTAAGCTGAGATGAGTTTAGAGGGGCAGACAATGAAAATCGCAGACATGCATTGGGCGCAGGTTGAGGCCTATTTGGAAAATGACGACCGCGCGGTCGTGCCGCTCGGCAGCACCGAGCAGCACGCGTTTTTGTCGCTTTCCACCGACAATATTTTGGCAGAGAAGATTTCCACGGACGCCGCCGCTCCGCTTGGCATTCCGGTTTTTCCAGTGCAAGCCTATGGCATCACGCCCAGTTTCACGGATTATCCCGGCACTGTTTCGCTTAGGGTCGAAACCTATATCGCCTTGATCAAAGACATTTTGACCAGCCTGCGCGACACCGGATTTAAGCGCATTATGTTGTTGAACGGACACGGCGGAAACCTACCAGCGGGGAACGCGGCATCTGAATGGATGCGCGAAAATCCGGATTGCAATGTCATATTTCACAATTGGTGGATTGGCGAAAAAACCATCGCCAAAGTTCATGAGATTGATCCCGTGGCCTCCCACGCGTCTTGGATGGAAAATTTCGCGTGGACGCGCCTTGAGGGCGTTGCCCAACCAAACGCGCAAAAACCAATGGTTGACTTAAACTATTTGCGCCGTCTTCCCCCAAAACAAGCACGCAACTATCTTGGCGATGGAAATTTTGGTGGCCTCTATCAACGTTCGGACGATGATATGCAGGCGGTCTGGGACACAGCAATCAACGAAGTACGCACCCTTCTTGAAAGTGATTGGGGTGAAAAGCGATGAATTTTTGCGGTCGTGGTTTTCTGTTGGGCGGCAGTATGTTGATGGCCAGCCAGCGCTGAGCAAAAATCCAATAGTGTCGCAATCGTTCTATACGCGAAGGCTCGTCTAGCCCATTCAGACGGGCGTAGAAGTATAGGATATGTGCAATGAGCAAAATCAAATTCAACGGCCCCTTCGGCACAAGTTTCGCGAGTTTTCTGACCCTAAATAGGATTGCAGTGAGCACATTTGCTCAGCACTTGCTGGGAAAACGCATGGAGCCGAGCTGGGATGCGTATATCGAGATCGGCATTCGATTTTGGCGACACCAGTTCACAAAAGCGATGTCTCATCCTGACATTAATGTGGGCCGACAGATCTTTGACAGTTTGCAAACCGAAACCGATGATATCTACCCCGTAAGGGTGGAAGAATGCGCCACGCCAAACGGGCATTGGTATCAACCCAATACAATTTCAAGCGATGCCACGATCCTATATTTGCATGGCGGCGGCTATACATTTCATGGCGCGATGAGCGCGCGGTTTGCAAGCATGTTGGCCCACCACAATAATCTAAAGCTTTTTGCACCTGACTATCGTTTGACCCCAGAACACCCTCACCCCGCACAAGCTGAGGACGCCTTGGCCGCATGGCACTACGTCACTCAAAAAACGCCCGCTGACCGCATTATCGTGATCGGGGACAGCGCCGGTGGACATATGGCTTTGTCGCTGTTGCAAACACTCAAGTCAAAAAACCAGCCCCAACCAGCCCTTTGCATTGGCCTGTGCCCTTGGACAGATATCGGCCCACGCGGACAAAGCCTTCATGCCAACGATCAATACGATCTTGTGCAAGGTTGGATGGCTTTGCAATTTGGTGAATGGCTCGACCCAGAAAACCAATTCGGACGAGATGAACTGTCACCAATTTCATACGACTATGCAGGACTTGCCCCAATTTATCTTCAGGCTGGTGGCCGTGAAATACTGCGTGACATGATCATTGATTTCGCCAATGTGCAGGCGAAAAACGGCGCAGATATATTATTGGACTTGTGGGATGACATGCCGCACGAGTTTCAAGCCTATGACACGACCAAAGCTTCGTCTAGAGAAGCCAACGCGCGCATCCGTTTAGCAATAAAATCGCATCTTGAAAGCGATTGCACTTTCACTGCCAAGGAAGGTCTATCCGTGGCAATGCAAGGTAAGTTTGTTACAGAATAATCCAGAGCAAAATTCGAGCGGAGCCGCGATTTCGGTTTTAACAACCAAAATTGCGATCCGCACGATCCCAAATATAACCTACTCAGCTTGCAGCAATGCGTATAGCTCGTCTTTTAGGGCCAAGCGTTGTTTGCGCATCTCTTCTAGATGAACGTCATCTGTTGGCTCAACATTTGTCTCCGCTCTATGCACGGCACGATTGATTTCATGATAGCTGTCAAACAGTTTAGAAAAGTGAGCGTCACTCGTTTTAAGCTCGTGAATACGCTCGTTATGTTCTGGAAATTCTTCGTGAAGTTCATGAGGTGTATGAGACATTGGTACATCCTTTGGTCTGCCCGCTTTGCGAAGCACTTAGCTTCACATCATCGACTAGAAACTACACCCAACGCGCATTCACTTCGTTGACATGTATCAAGGATGAGAACAACGTTTTGCAGCTCCCTATTGCACCCCAGATACACAACTTGACATAATACCTTTTAGTATCATATATAAATGATACCGTTTGGTTTCATAAGGAAGTGAAATGCAGAACAATCAAGATAATATTCAACTGGCATTCCGTGCGCTTGCAGATCCAAGTCGCAGGGAAATGCTTGTTCTGCTCGCAAAAGATGAAATGACCATTGGTGAGCTGGGTGAGCATTTTGACTTCACGCGAGCTGCGGTGAAAAAGCACCTGACTGTTTTGGCGGAAGGAGATTTGATCTCTGTCCGCGCCCAGGGGCGAGAACGTTACAATCGCCTCAAACCAGAAACACTCAGATCAACATCCAACTGGCTCAACTATTTCTCTCAATTTTGGGACGACAAACTTGGCGACCTCAAGTCTGCCATCGAAAAGGACGTACAATGAAAACTTCCACCCTCACGAAATCCATTTTCCTGAAAGCCAGCCCCGAACATGTTTGGACATTTCTGACGGACCCCGAAAAAATATCAACATGGTTCCACAAACCAGACAAACCACTCAAAAGCGATGCGAGCTTTGAAATGATTGGCGCGGAAAGTGGCAAAGCGTTCATGTGGGGCAAAGTCCTTCGTGCAGAAGAGCCAAAATTCCTCAGCTATGAGTTTCAAATGCCGCAATTGAACGGGCATGTGACCACCGTAACTTGCGAATTGACCGCGGTGCCCGGCGGCACTCAATTATCGCTAGAGCATTCCAATTTACCACACACCGAAGAAACATTTGGTCTGTTGCAGTCGTTGGATAAAGGTTGGGATGGTCATCTTTCGGATTTGCGCAAAGAAGCCGCCTAAACAAAAATGGCGCTGGCAATCGTGCCAGCGCCAATTAAATCCAAATAAGCCAAGCCGTTTTGACCTAGCTTGTAAAAAACGCCTGATAGCCGCCTTCCAAAATCATGGTCCAACCATGACCGTAGCCACCATGCACCATCTCGGCCATATCGCCCAATGCTTCCCAATTGCTTTGGGTCAATTCAAGCCGGGTTGAATTGTCGCCCAGCGAGGTAAATCGCACTTCAACTAGCGTGCGCTCGCCAACTTCTTCGTGGCCGGGCGCAGGAATATGAAAATCCATCGCGATATAGTCGTTCGGGTTATATTCTTTAATGGTGCCCCAAAGCGTTTCCACGCCTTCTGGACCCAACTCAACGACCTGACCACCAGGACGTGCATCCACGCGAATGCCTTCAGCCGGTGTACCTTTCATGGCGGACAAGGTGAACTTTGACAACGGCCACCAACTGTCCATTTTATTGATAAATACATCAAAAGCAGTTGCCTGATCGCAAGGCACATCAACGGTTTTTACAAGTGGTTCAAGCATCTTTTTCTTTCCCATTTTCTTCAACTATGCGTGCGATTTCTGCACTATATGCGGACAAGGCATCCGACCAGAAGCTATCAAGATAATTCCGCAACTCCTCCAAACCATCTCGCTTTATCGAATAAAGCCGACGGTTGCCAATTGGCTCAACATCAACCAACTTCGCCGCACTCAACACTTTGAGATGTTGTGAAACAGCCGGTCGAGAAACCGATTGACCTTTGGCCAGTTCGCTCACGCTTTTTGGGCGCGCACGCAAATTTTCAAAAATCTGCCGTCGTGTTGGATCTGCCAGTGCGGTGAATATTTCTTGGTAAGCCATAACTTACCGTAAGTCATCTCTTACATAGATGTCAAGTCCCATCGCACCACGAAAAATGCTATGTTGGACGGCGTCGTTTAGAATTGCTGAGATGTCGTGATATACCGCACGGAGAACAAATTTGTCCAAAACCGACGACATTTTTCGAATTGACGTTTGCCCAACCACGTCTAGAATTAACGGCGGCTAAGCGGAGAGGCTGTGTGAAAACACTGACTTCTGCCCAAATGCTAGAACGAATTTCCAAACTTGAGCAGTTTCATAGCCACTGGCAAAATCCCGTTTTATCGCGAGCCAAACAAAAGAATGTCATTCTATTTGGGACTTCTAAGACGGCGTTTTCACACAGCCTCCGGACAAAATGACCAAGTTCAGAAATTACAAGGGTTCTGTAATGGGCGGGAAGCAGCCGTTCCCTGTAGTGGCGAAAATGGAATGGCTTTTGATAGAGCGGACATTTGTTGTTGGCTTAAGCCGGGAAATCTTTTCCAATGCCATTGTTGTCTAGCATTGGTAGTCTCCTATTACGCAACGGCAGAAAACCACTTCTCAGCGTACGCACGCATTGCCACTGAATTGAACGAAGTATCTGAAACATGCTTGGTATTTTTCGGACTTGGCAATTCTTTTAGAAACAACATTGCAGCGCCAAGTGAGGTTCCTGTTTGACCCGATGATACAAGCACTTCGGAGTTCGTGGCGAGGCTTAGCATTGATAGGTAAAGCTCATTCTTAGCAAAAGGTCCTTCGACAATTATTACACCGTCGTGTTCGATGGCATTAAGGCAGGTTGACGTCACAAGAGCTAAATAAAATGACAGTGCAACACTTCTTTGCGGGGCATCATCAGCTGGAATGTCGGGCAGCCACTTGTGTTGGCGACCTTTGAAGGGCCCAGCGCTTGGTTCAACGGCCGGCAGCAGCATCACACCGTTTTCCAAAACATCAGAAATATCTGAGTTTGTGTATTCACTGCCCAGCGAAGACTTCATGATTTCATACTCGCGGCCGCCCATAAAACGGGCTGAAGGCACAGGGTTGCCGAATGCATCCACATTTATGAATGTCTCGTTGTATTCGGATGTTTTTACTCCTTGGCTGCCTATTCCCATTGCTATGACCCATGTGCCTGTGGAGACAACTGAGAAGGAACTCGATTGGCTGTTCAAATAGGGGAATAGCGAAGCATTTGAGTCATGGACACCGCAAACGACTGGTGTGTTCGCAGGAAGATCAGTTAGTGTGCAGATTGCTGGCAGTATGTGTCCAACGACTTCGTTTGAGTTCTTGGGTTCAGCCAGTTTGGATCTAATCGCAAGTGCGTCAACCATAGATGAATAGTCTTTTTTTAATGGATCCCAAATGTCGGTATGGCAGCCGAGAGAAGATACATCCGATGTTGCAACGCCGGTCAGACGATGAACCCAATATTGGGGATACGTCAGAATGGACTGGGTGCGCTCTAATAATGTTAGGTCTTGCTGGAACAGCCAGAATAGCTGAGCTCCCACATTCAGCCCATTCGATAGCGCAGGTGAGCCTGTCTCCTCAAAATTTGGCCGTATCCGCCCATACTCTTCTTGGATGCTTTGGATTGCTGTGTGCTCGTAGTCCAATATTGGCGCTGCTAATTCACCCGAACTGTCTAGCAGAGCGACACAAGCGCCATGCGTTGTGACTGAAATGCCGTCGACACCAAACTCACAGTTGAAGTCGCGAAGGCCTTTGAGCAGAAATTTCCAATGACCGTCCACGTCAAAATGTGGATAGGGTGCTTGGCTCAAAACGTGATTAGGGCGAGTGACGACCGCCAACTCGGTTTGAGTGTTGAGATCAACCAATGCCAATTTTACGTTGGTCTTACCGATATCAATAACGGCGATGTTGTTGGGCGTCGTCATTTCAACTCAAATAGCGTTTTAAGTTCTGTCACTTTAGGAGAACTGTCCAGATTTGTCTCCATGATGTCAGCCATGTGTCGCCACCACTTTTTCATAAGTGGGTGGCTAGGTATTTCGTCCATAGAATGGTTAGCTGGCCGTTGAAGGTGAGCAAACAGCGTGTTGGTTTCTTCATCCAAATGAATACAATAGTTGGACACACCTGCATCTTTCAAAAGTGTCGCGAGTTCTGGCCAAATATGATTGTGCCGATGCTTGTACTCTTTCGCCATTCCCGGCTTTAGCTTCATCTTAAACGCGAAGGTTTGCATCACTTCAACCTTTGGGAGAGCTGTTGAAAAAGGCGTGGCAATGCGATGACACCAATGAGCAACAGTCCAATGAAAATGGACATAACGATGCCAGGCACATTGAGTAGTCCAAGACCGAAAGTCACTAACCCCATTACGAAGGCGGCGATGATTACGCCGGGAATTGATCCTGAACCGCCTAGGATGTTCACACCACCAAGAACCACCATTGTCACGACTTCCAGTTCCATGCCAACACCGATTGATGGCCTCGTGGATCCAAGCCTAGAGGTTAGGCAAATTGCGGCAATGCCGGACATCAGGCCAGTCAGCAAGAACAGAATGAATTTCACGCGCTGTACCCGGATACCTGAGAAAAGGGCAGCAGTGGGGTTGTTTCCGATAGCGAAGATCGATCGGCCAAAGTTGGTTTTGTGTAGCAACACGGCATAAAAAATGCCGAAGACGGCGAATAATGCAAACTCAAAACTGATGACCCAGAAAACATAACCTTGGCCAAAGAAGCTAAAGTCGGCTGGATAGCCTCGAAATGCTTGGTCGCCTAAAACGATGTAGCTTATGCCGCGAAACAAGCTCATGGTGCCGATGGTCACAACAATTGATGGGAGTCCCAGAACCGTCACGAGGACCGCATTGAAAGCGCCGCACAAAAGTCCGACGCTAAGGCCGATGAGTACTAGCTCGGTTGTGCCCACACCAAGTTGTAAAGCAGCGCCCATGGCTGTGGAGACAAGGGCTATGATGGATGCAACTGACAGATCGATTTCACCTGAAATAACCAGCAGAGCCATTGCAAATGCGATTAGAGCCTTCTCCGTAAAATTGAATGTCGCATCCGACAGGCTCCAAGGATCCAAGAAATATGGCGATGAAAATGAGTTTAGCACAAAAATGCCCACTGCGACGCCAAGTAGCAGGAGTTCCCAGCTTTTAAGCAGTTTTGAAGTAGACGATGTTAGCCGATCGGGAATATCACGCGCTATAATGCTCATTGTGCATGCTCCGCATTTTTAAGAATGATGCGACCTTTCGTTTTATTTGCGCGCGCGTTCAACGCTACAGCGATTACAATAGCTGCGCCGGAAATTGCGAGCTGCCAGAAAGGCGAAACGTTGATGACGGGTAGTGCGTTTTTAATCACACCCAGGAACAGCGCGCCAAGCACCGCACCCGCAACAGACCCAATTCCACCAGCAATTGAGATGCCGCCAATAACGCATGCGGCAACAACCTCAAGTTCAAACCCACCAGCAATGTCAACATAAGCGACAGCGTAGCGCGCGACCCAAAGATAGCCAGTTAGGCCAGCAAGGGCGCCAGATATAACGAAAGCAAAGAACTGTGTTTTGCCCACATTAATGCCCGTATAGACTGCAGCGTGCGGGTTTCCCCCAGCCGCATAGAAAGAGCGGCCCATTGGGGTGCGAGAAACCAAAAGCCAAATCGCTACCGCCACTAAGACAGCAATCCAAGAAAGGGCAGGTAAGCCCAGTAATTCCATTCTTGGGAAATTTGTAAAACTCTGACTCATTTCATGTGCGTTGACCCATTTTCCATCAGATATAAGAAAGATGATGCCGCGGAAAATGGTCATAGTGCCTAGTGTGACAACGATCGGGGGAATATCTAGTTTCCACACGAACAGGCCGTTGATCGAACCAAGCATTGCGCCAATGGCAACAGCTAATGTTAGCGTCACGATCACAGGAAGGCCCGGCATCATTGTATTGAGCATCGCAACGATCATGCCCGTGAGGGCCAGATTGGCTGCGACGGAGAGATCTATACACCGTGCAACGATAACGATCATTTGGCCTAAGGCCAAAATGATAAGTGGACTGGTATCGTTAAACACGTTCGCCAGGTTGCGTGGTGCGACAAAGCCCGGGAACCGCGTTGCGATAAGTAAAACAAGTGAGACGACAACACCAAGTAGGAGTGTTTCGCGTGCAGCTATGAGTTTTTTCAAATTGATCATGCCTCGTTAATCCCCGCGGCGTGGCGCACAAGTGTTTCCGGTGAAAGGTCTTTGCCTTCTAGTTCCGCAACGATCCGACCTTCGCGCATGACAATTGCCCTGTCTGACATTCCCATTATCTCTGGTATTTCAGAACTCACCATTATGACCGACAACCCTTGGGCAGCAAGATCAGACATGAATTGATGCACTGCCGCTTTAGAGCCGATATCGATGCCTTTGGTTGGCTCGTCTAGGATTATGACTTTGGGTTTTGTTGCGAGCCATTTTGCAATAACGACCTTTTGTTGGTTGCCGCCCGAAAGCTCGCCCACATCTTGGTCTAGTGCGGCAGCGCGAAGATCAAGGCGTTGGGTATACTCCCTTGCCAATTTGAACTCCTCAGCCATACGCAAGAAGCCCTGATGCGATGTTTGGCTGAGCGAAGGAAGGGTGACATTTTGGAAGATGGGAAGCCCAATAACAGCCCCTTGTTTCCCGCGATCTTCGGGCACATAAACCAATCCGCTGTTGATCGCATCAGCCGGTGAACGGATGATCGTTATCTCATCGTCGATTTTGCAGACCCCCTTAGAAGGAGCAGTAATGCCGATCAATGCTTGCATTAGTTCTGAACGACCCGCACCCACGAGGCCGTAGAACCCCAAAATTTCGCCTTGGCGTAGGCTGAAATTAATGTTGTCAAATTCTGTTGGGTGGGCATAGCCCGTGACTTGAAGAATTTGCTCGCCAGCCGTGTTTGTTCTGTGAGGAAAAATCTGGTCGACAGAGCGACCAACCATCATCTTGACCAATTCGCTTTCATTAGTGTCTGCGAGTTTACCTTCGCCGACAAATTGGCCATCTCGAAAAACGGTGAAACGATCAGCAATTTCAAAAATCTCGTCGAACTTGTGCGAGATGAAAAGAATCGCTTTGCCCTGAGACTTTAGCTGTTCAACCAACTCATATAGTTCGAGAATTTCCTTGTGGCTTAGTGCAGCTGTAGGTTCATCCATGATTACAACGCGAGCGTCAATTGAAAGCGCTCTAGCGATTGCAACCATGTGTTTATTGGCAATACCTAAGTCGCGAAGTCGTACACTCGGGTCGATCTCAGCGCCAATCCCATTTAGAATCGCCTGCGCGTTTGCCTGCATCTGTTTGGTGTCAATCAGCCCGAACTTGCCGCGCGGGGCATGACCGATGAAAACATTCTCAGCAACAGATAAGTCGTCGAATAAAACAGTCTCTTGGTGAATTGCGGTGATTCCAGCCCCGCTTGCATGGTGTGCCGTGGGAAACGAGGTTGAGACGCCATCGAGCTTAATCTCACCTTCTTCTGGTTGATAAATTCCGGTGAGAACTTTTACCACAGTGGATTTACCGGCGCCATTTTCACCGATCAATGCTGTGACTTGCCCCGGATAGAGATCAAGTTTGACTTTGTCCAATGCGCGAACGCCTGGAAAAACTTTTGAAACACCAGAAAGACTTAATACCCGTGATGTTTCTGAAAGGCTCTCTGTTTTCTGCATCGGTGTTCTTTTCTAAGTTTAACTTCGTTACCTCGCCCATTGTGGGGCGAGGTAACCGCGCAGGATAGTCTCGACTAGAAGATGCTCTTAAATGCGTCGATATTTGAAGCATCATAAACGAATGGGTCGGCCATAGCGCCTTCCTTGTTTTCGTCCAATTCAACAAAACCAAGTCGGCCCATTGGGATGCCGCCGCCTGCTTTGGCTTCAGCTTTTTCCGTTGCTAGATTGTACGCAATTGTAGTTGCTGCATAGCCAAGATCGATTGGGTTCCAAATCGCGAATGATTTTGATGCGCCGCTTTCAATGGCACCTGCCATTTCAGACGGAAGACCAAGACCAGTAACGTTCACCTGACCAATTTTGCCAGCATCTGCAACGGCCTGAGCCGCAGCAACAATACCCACTGATGTTGGTGCGATAATCGCTTTAAGATCAGGGTATGTTTGCATTAGGCCTGTGGCTTCACGGTAAGACTTATCTGCCAAGTCATCACCATAAACAGTTGCAACAACATTGATGCCTTTGTAGTTACCCAAAACCTTGTTCATCTCGTCAATCCAAATGTTCTGGTTTGTTGAGGTTGTGGTTGCAGACAATACTGCTACGTCGCCACCGTCTGGAAGGTGATCAGCAGCTAGCTTTACAATCATATTCCCGATCAATGGATTTGATGATGGATTTAGGTGCATTTGGCGGCCCTCTGCCGCTACGCCCGAATCCCAGCTAATAACGGTAATGCCACGATCCATTGCTTTTTTGAGCGCAGGCACCAAAGCATCGGTGTCATTCGCAGAGATTGCGATTGCATCAACACGTTGTGCAATCAGCGAGTTGATTACCTCAATTTGGCCCTCAGCTGTTGTATCAGTTGGGCCAGTGTAGATAACTTCTACCCCACCAATTTCAGCTGCAGCTTCTTCGGCACCTTTGGCAGCTGCTTCAAAAAAGCCAATACCTAGCGCTTTTACCACTAGTGCGATGCGTACGTCTTCTGCTTGGGCTGTTGCGCCAGACAAAAGGATAACGGCTACTGCCGCGGACGACAGTACTTTCTTTAGTACACTCATGTGTTCCTCCCTAAGAGTGGTTTAATGAAGGGCGCTTACGAAGCTCGACCCTCCTTCTGTGTTGCGGCCGTGTCGGCCACAATTACGTTCACATCTGCCGCTTCCAGCATGTTCAAAGCCCTGTCGGAAATCCCGTCATCTGTAATGACGGTGTTAATCCGGTTTAAAGGGCAAAGAACGAGACTAGAGCGGTTTTCGAACTTCTTGCTGTCCACCAAGAGAACCAGCTCGTCTGCTTGTCCAATTAGTTTTTGCTCTGCTTGAATAATGAGTGGATCGGCCTCCATGACACCTAATGGTCCGACACCTTGAGCGCCCATAAACATGCGGCGCGCATAAAAGTTGCGTGTCACATCGTTATCGAAGGGCGACAGAATTATGTTTTGTTCGCGATAAATAGTTCCACCAGAAAGCATCACGGTGTTTTTCGAATTGTGAAGCAAATGCTCTGCAATAGGGAATGAATTTGTAAAAACCTGCATTCTGCAGCTGGCAAGCGGGTGAACCATTTGGAATGTGGTTGTTCCGCCGTTGATAATGATTGGTTCCCCATCCGTACACATATCAACCGCTGCTTTTGCAATTGCCTGCTTCTCTGCGGTGTTGATGGATTCATTAACCGAAAATGGCCGACCAGCCAGGCCAATAAATGCTGGAGGATTAATAGATTCTGCTCCGCCGCGTACTCGGCGCAGCTTCTTTTCGTCGTCCATCGACGCAATGTCTCGACGAATGGTCGCTTCTGACGCACCGGTCAAAGCACATAGGTCTATTACCGTAACGACAGGTCGATCCTGTACCGCCGATAGTATGATCCTTTGTCGCTCTTTTTCGTGCATTCGTTCCTCCATGTTTACTCAGGTTGCATTCAAAAAAATGCATTGTCAATCAGAAATTGTCTTATTCGATCATATATGATCATAATTTGACTGATTGTGATTGTTTATGCTTGACAATTTGTCTCACCTTGGTCACGTTCAATCAAAAGTAATAACGCATTTTTCGCGCATCTGGAGAACATAAATGTCAAAACCCGCTGAAATTCAACGCCTTGAAGATGCATGGGATTTTGCAAAAGCCAGCGGCATGAGCGAGCCCGAGTTGCTTCTTTATCGTTCGAATCTGCTTGGTTCTGACAAGAGGATCACGAATTACGGTGGCGGAAACACTTCAGCAAAGGTGGTTCAAAAAGATCCACTGAGCGGCCAAAACGCAGAAGTTCTGTGGGTTAAGGGTTCTGGTGGTGACGTTGGTTCGATCAAGATGGATGGATTTGCAACCCTTTACATGGACAAGCTGCGTGCCCTGAAAAACCTATATCGTGGCGTAGAGTTTGAAGACGAGATGGTTGCCTATCTTCCCCATTGCACGTTCAACCTGAATGCGCGGGCCGCATCAATTGATACCCCACTACATGCGTATGTTCCCAAAAAGCATGTCGATCACATGCATCCTGATGCCATAATAGCAATTGCAGCTGCCATAAATTCTAAAGAACTAACCGAGCAAGTTTTTGGTTCAGACATCGGCTGGCTTCCATGGAAAAAACCTGGATATGAACTGGGCCTTTGGCTGGAAAAGTTCTGCCTAGAAAACCCCGATGCCAAAGGTGTTGTGCTTGAGAGCCATGGCCTTTTTACGTGGCATGATGATGCATATGAATGTTACAAGCTGACACTAGAGATTATACAAAAAGCGATGGATTGGTTTGCGAGCGAAACTGCTGGAAAGCAGATTTTCGGCGGCGAGAAATTCCAAAGCTTGACACAAAGTGAGCGTCATGGCGTTGCCTCAAAACTGATGCCTGTCATTCGCGGCATGATTTCCAAAGAGCAACACATGGTTGGTCATTTCAATGACAGCGATGCAGTGCTAGAATTCGTTAATTCCAATCAAATGCCAGAGCTGGCTGCGTTGGGCACAAGTTGTCCTGATCACTTCTTGCGCACAAAGATCCGTCCGTTGGTTGTGCAATTTGATCCATCGGCTCCAAACATTGAAGCGACGCTGGACGGCCTAGCCAGTGCTGTTGAAAACTATCGCGAAGACTACAAAGCCTATTACGAACGTTGCAAAATGCACGATAGTCCAGCGATCCGAGATCCGAACGCAGTGGTCTATTTGGTGCCAGGCGTAGGGATGATCACTTTCGCCAAAGACAAAGCAACGGCGCGTATTTCGGGTGAATTCTATGTCAACGCGATCAATGTAATGCGTGGTGCGTCTACGGTTTCGCAGTACTGCGGTTTGCCTGAACAAGAAGCGTTTGACATTGAATATTGGTTGCTGGAGGAAGCAAAACTTCAACGTATGCCAAAGCCAAAATCAATGGCTGGCCGTGTCGCGATCGTGACCGGTGGTGCGGGCGGCATTGGCAGTGCAACGGCACAACGGTACCTTCAAGAAGGTGCATGCGTTATGCTTGCCGACATTGACGAAAAGGCACTTGAGCAAACCGTTGCAGAATTGGGCAAACAATTCTCAAGCGATGTTGTTCGTGGCGTTTTGATGAACGTAACAAGCGAACAAGAAATCTTTGATGCCTTTGCCAAAACCAGCGTTGAATTTGGTGGATTGGACATTTTGGTGTCCAATGCGGGCATAGCAAGTTCTGCGTCCGTAGAAGACACGACGCTCGAGCTTTGGAATAAGAACATGAACATCCTTTCAACAGGCTACTTTCTTGTAAGTCGTGAGGCGTTCATAATTATGAAGAAACAGGGGTTGGGTGGCTCAATCGTGTTTGTTGCCTCTAAAAACGGCTTGGCTGCTTCTCCAGGAGCCTCAGCTTATTGCACAGCAAAAGCTAGCGAGATCCATCTTGCAAGATGTTTGGCCCTAGAAGGTGCACCTGATGGCATTCGCGTGAACACGGTCAATCCTGACGCTGTGCTGCGTGGATCAAAAATTTGGTCTGGTGATTGGCTAAAAGAGCGCGCTGACACTTACGGCAAAGACAAGGAAGGCTTGGAAGAGCATTATAGACAACGTTCATTGCTGAAGCGTTCGGTGCTTCCAGAAGATATTGCTGAGGCAGCATATTTCTTTGCTAGTGAGCTTTCGGCAAAGTCTACTGGGAACATCATCAATGTTGATGCGGGCAACGTGCAGTCATTTACACGCTAGGCAAAAGTGTTTCGAAGGAACTTAAAAATGCAAAGTTATGATGTCGCCAAAAATCAATTTGCTGACTGGGGTGTGGATACGGATGCAGCCTTAAAAGCACTTTCACATATCCCCATCTCAATGCATTGCTGGCAAGGCGATGATGTGGTTGGGTTTGAAAAAGCGACAGGTTCTTCCGGAGGCGGCATTCAAGCCACGGGAAATCATCCCGGTCGCGCCAGGACACCTGATGAGCTCAGAGAAGACGCTAGCTTTGCATTCAACAACATACCTGGTTCTCACCGCTTTAATCTCCATGCAATGTATCTTGATACCCAAGCAACACCAGACCGTGATGAGATTGAGTATGATCACTTCAAAAGTTGGGTCGAATGGGCAAAATCAATCGGCGTCGGCTTAGACTTTAACCCAACAATGTTCGCTCACCGCAATTCTGATGACAATCTCACTCTTTCGCACCCAGACAAGGGGATACGTGACTTCTGGATTGAGCACGGCAAACGCTCAAGAGAAATTGCTGCGCGTTTCGGCAAAGAGCAGGGCAGCGCATGTATCACGAATTTCTGGGTGCCAGATGGTTACAAAGATGTGCCAGTTGATCGCCTTGCTGCGAGGCAGAGACTGGAAAACTCACTAGATAGTATTTTCGAAGTTGAGCTAGAAGATGCCCATATTCGCGATGCAGTCGAAAGCAAATTGTTCGGCATTGGCGTTGAGGCATGCACGGTTGGTAGTCACGAATTTTACCTTGGTTATGCTATTCGCAATAAGAAACTGGTTTGCTTGGATATGGGGCATTTTCACCCCACGGAAAGCGTCGCTGACAAATTATCGTCAGTAAGTTTGCAGCTAGACGAGTTATTGTTGCACGTTTCTCGCCCCATGCGTTGGGACAGCGATCACGTCATTTTGCTGAATGATGACGTCCAAGCTGTCGCGCAAGAACTTGTTATGGGCGACTTGCTAAAGCGAACCCACATAGGATTGGACTTCTTTGACGCGACGATCAGCCGAACCACCGCGTGGGTCGTAGGCGTTCGCAACATGCAAAAAGCTCTGTTGCGAGCGCTGCTGCTGCCAAAGTCCGAACTGCAAAATGCCGAAGCAAATCTAGACTTTACAAAGCGTCTTCTATTGACCGAAGAACTCAAGGATTTGCCATACGCCGAGATTTGGAATGAGTTCTGTTACAGGCATGACTGTGCCCATGGTAGGTCTTTGATAAAAGATTTGGGCGCCTACCAAACCAAAGTTGCAGTTCGCGGTTAGCTCTGTTCAGTTGTTTCCTGTTGTGTTTTCTGCAACAGGCTGAGCAAAAACGGCTATAAACGCAGATTGTTCAGAGTAGTTCTCAAAGTTAGTCAATGTCCGCTTTAGGGAAACTAATTTGAGGCGGTCATTTTGCAGCGAAGGTCGGCTAATGGGATGTACCGGCTGCTTC
>NZ_JBPOEU010000033.1:0-31905 GCF_051251695.1 Maritalea sp.
AGCGCGGTTGAACGCAACATTTCCATCGCCTGTGACGCCGTGAACCTGAAATACGTTCTTCGCCAAATCAAGACCAATGGTGCAGGAGCCATCCACAAAGCCGACGACCGCTCAGAGCCCTTCTCTGTCATTTGATAGCGAAACAGGAACTGGTTATAACGGCCCAAAATCGCTATTCAGCCAGTGCTCGCATTGCTGTGGTGCAGCTAGTTAAAACGGACATTCAAGACATTGAGCCGTGCATGACTTGCCGAAAGCGGATCTGCCAGATTTCTCAGAAAACGCTAACCAAAACTATTGACCAGAAATCCTCCTTTATCAAACTACCCTAAGCTGTTGCACATGCGTTGATGTCAGATATTTGAGGTGTGCGGTGCGTCGCACCGTGCACACGCGATCATCGATGCCCTGCTGCGCTAACTGCTGCAACACGTCGCGGCGCAATTGTTTGGCGACATATTTCGTTTCATCGAGAGATTTGACATTTAGCGCTTTACCCACAGCCCTTTGGATAGCCGCTTTGATGTCCGCCAAGCCCATGCCATAGGCAGAAAGAATGCCCGAAAATGGATGTATTAGCACCGTGCGCATGCCCAACCGATCAGCAACAGCGCAAGCATGTTGTCCGCCCGCACCCCCAAAACAGGTCAGGGCGTATTTTGAAATGTCATAACCGCGCTGAACAGAGATTTTCTTGACCGCATTCGCCATGTTCTCAACAGCGATTTTTAAGAAGCCTTCGGCGGCCTCTTCGGGACTCTCCAAACCTGCCTGTTTTGCGATCGCGCTAAACTTTTCACGCACAGCTTCCTGGTCTAATGGTTGATCCTGATTGGGGCCAAATATTAAGGGGAAGTATTGAGGCTGCACTTTGTTGAGCATTACGTTCGCATCGGTTACCGCCAAAGGACCGCCACGACGATAGCTTGCGGGACCAGGATTTGCGCCTGCGGAATGGGGACCAACCGTAAACCGCCGGCCGTCAAACTCAAGGATTGAACCGCCACCAGCTGCAACGGTATGGATTTTCATCATCGGCGCGCGCATACGCACACCCGCGACTTCGGTTTCAAAGTCCTTTTCAAATTCGCCATTGAAATGAGCCACGTCGGTTGACGTGCCACCCATGTCAAAGCCAATGATTTTTTCAAAACCGGCAAGCCTGCTGGTTTCCACCGCACCTACAATGCCGCCAGCGGGACCGGAAAGGATCGCATCGCGTCCTTGGAACATATGGGCGGCAGTTAGCCCGCCAGATGACATCATAAACATCAGTTTTAAGTCGGTGTTTTCTGTGTCGAGCTCTGATGCGACCCGATCCACATAGCGGCGTAAAATCGGAGACAGATAAGCATCTACAACCGTGGTATCGCCTCGGCCAACAAACTTGATCAGGGGTGAGACTTTATGGCTGGCTGAAACTTGGGTGAAGCCAACTTCTTGTGCAATAAGTGCCGCTTTTCGTTCATGGTCGGGATATTGAAACGCGTGCATAAAGACGATTGCGACAGCACGTATGCCATTGTCGAACGCGTCTTGCAAAGCAATTTTTGTGGCTTCAGGGTCGAAGTTTTCACTCTCAGTGCCGTCAGCCAGTACCCGACCAGGAACTTCTTCAACTTGCTCATATAACAATTCAGGCTTCTTAATTTCGCGATCAAAAAGCTTCGGACGTGCCTGATATCCAATTTCCAAAGCGTCCGCGAATCCCTTGTTGGTGAGAAAAAGGACGCGATCGCCTTTTCTTTCAAGCAATGCATTTGTGGCCACTGTGGTGCCCATTTTCACCGTCGCTATCTTTTCAGATGGGATCGGCTCACCACTTTTAAGTCCCAACATGTCGCGAATGCCCTGCAGCGCCGCATCTGGGTAAGCCTCTGGATTTTCAGATAAAAGTTTGTGTGGGCGCAACTCTCCGGTGGGCGTACGGGCCACGATATCTGTAAATGTGCCACCCCTATCAATCCAAAAATCCCAACGTCCACTCACAAGTTCACCTCCCGTATGAAATTCCAATTTGCTATTGCTTTATTGATAATTTGCTGACATTTTGTCAATGTAACATGATCACTTTTTTTCTGTCGGTGAAGTGTTAGACTAGATTTGAGTGGATATTTGGAGGAACAAATGAACAAGATTTTTAAGGTGGCCGCGGCCGCCGCAATTATTAGTGCAAGTGCAACGTCTTTCAGCTTTGCTGAAGATTGGGATATGCCGACGCCTTATCCTGACAAGACATTTCACACAGTAAACATCCAACAGTTTGCTGATGAGGTGCGTGAAGCAACTGGCGGCAAGCTGAACATCAAGCTGCATACTGCTGGCTCTTTGATTAAACATGGCGAAATCAAAAACTCAGTGCGCAACAAGATTGTGCCAGCTGGCGAATTCTTTTTGTCACTGTTGGCCAACGAAGATCCAGCATTTGGCATTGATTCACTGCCATTGGTTGCCACCAGCTACCAAGATGCAGCGCGTCTTTGGGAGGCACAAAAACCTGTTGTTGAGGAACTATTGGCCAAGCAGCGCTTGATGCCCTTGTTCTCTGTGCCGTGGCCGCCACAAGGGTTGTACACCAAGAAGGAAATCAAAACAGTTGAAGACCTCAGCGGTTTGAAATTCCGTTCGTACAATGCGAACCTTGAAAAATTTGCAACCATGGTTGGCGCAGCCCCAACACAAGTTGAGGCACCGGACATTGCTCAGGCGTTTGCAACTGGCCAAGTTGAGGCGATGATCACTTCACCTTCCACAGGCGCAAACTCTAAAGCTTGGGATTTCATCTCGCACTACTCACCAATTAATGCTTGGGTGCCTAAAAACATCGTTGTGGTGAATATGGCCGCATTCAAAGCACTTGATGCAGACACGCAAGCTGCGGTTCTTAAGGCGGCTGCCGATGCAGAACAACGCGGTTGGAACATGAGCCAGCGCGAAGCAGAAGAAAAGACGCAAGTTCTCGCAGATAATGGCGTTGTCATAGTTGAGCCATCTGTTGAGCTAAAATCGGGCCTTGGCAAAGTCGGTGCTGAGTTGCTCCAAGACTGGCGGGCGAGTTCAACACCTGCAGCAGATGCAATTGTTGACGTTTATTTCAAATAAATAATCCGCAAGCGGGCGACGAATCTCTTTGTTGCCCGTTTGTTTTTTTGGGAGGGGAAAACCGTTGCGTACAGTTTTGGACCGAATCTACTTGGCAGCAGGAAGTCTGTCCGCCATTTGCATATTGGCAATATGCGCCATCGTGACCATGCAGGTGGCCTTCAATTTAATCACCAAGTTATTAGGCACACAGTTCGCCTATACAATTCCCTCATATGCAGACTTTGCAGGCTTTCTGTTAGCCGCAGCCTCGTTCTTGGCGCTCAGCTATACGCTTAAACATGATGGACACATCCGCGTGACCCTGTTTCGTGACATGATTAAGGGCCCGATTGGACACCTGATCGAAATCGTCACACTTTTGATTTGCGCCGCCGGTGCTGCCTTTATGACTTACTCAATGTTTGGCCATCTGATGGAGTCGATCGAATATAGCGATGTTTCAACAGGCATCGTTCCAATTCCTTTATGGATTCCGCAAAGTGCGTTGTTGCTCGGTTTGGCCTTGTTCGCACTAGCCCTGATCGACAATACCGTGGTCGCAATTATGGGCAAAAAGGCCTCAAGCCCGATTGATAACATTGAAGAGGAACACCATGATGTCTGAGCTGATGATGATGGTTGTTCTGGTCGGCGCGCTGTTTACGATGTTGGCGATGGGTATGTGGGTTGGGTTCGCGCTCACCTTAACGGGTGCTTTGGGCATGGTGATGTTCACCTCAGCGCCGTTGGGGCCAATTCTGGCCACCACATTTTGGGGGCATAGTCATTCCTGGGCGCTTGCTGCCTTACCACTATTTATTCTTATGGGCGAAATATTGCTCCGGTCGCGATTGTCGGAAGACATGTTTACCGGCCTGACGCCCTGGCTTGGCAAAGTGCCAGGCAAATTGCTGCATGTGAATATCTTGGGTTGTGCAATTTTCGCAGCTGTTTCGGGCTCGTCCGCCGCCACCGCTGCAACCATCGGTAAAATGAGCGTGCCAGAACTAAAAAAACGCGGCTATCCGGACAGTTTGATTTTGGGCACCCTTGCAGGGTCGGCCACATTGGGGCTGTTGATCCCCCCTTCGATCATTTTGATTGTATATGGAGTTTCAACTGAACAATCGATTGCACGGTTGTTCATCGCTGGCATTTTGCCGGGCATTATGTTGGTGGGCATGTTCGCCGCCTACATCGCAGCAATTGCTTTGTTGAAGCCCGAAATTTTTCCAAAAGAGGTGTTGAACTTCTCTTTCATGGAAAAGCTCAAAGCATCCAAACGACTATTACCCGTGCTCGCATTGATTGCCGGCGTAATTGGCTCGATATATGCTGGAATCGCATCGCCGACGGACGCAGCCGCTGTAGGCGTAGTTTTGTCGCTTGTTTTGGCATGGTCTTCAGGCTCATTGAGCTGGGACATGTTCAAACAAAGTGCCATGAACGCAACCATCACGTCATGCATGATTGCCTTCATATTAGCTGGTGCAGCATTCCTTACTGTGTCGATGGGGTTCACGGGCATTCCGCGCAACCTTGCAAGCTGGATTGACACGCTCAATCTAGGCCCTTGGGCATTGTTGGCCGCACTGACGGTTTTCTTTGTGGTCTTGGGTTGCTTTTTGGATGGCATTTCAGTTGTGGTTCTCACAACTGCAATCATCATGCCGATGATCGATGCAGCAGGCATCGATCCTTTGTGGTTCGGTATCTATTTGGTGATTGTTGTGGAAATGAGCCAGATCACTCCGCCGGTTGGATTTAACCTATTTGTAATCCAGGGATTAACGGGCGACAACATCTTCAAAATCGCCAAGGCAGCACTACCGTTTTTCTTCTTACTACTTGGCGCAGTTGTTCTTATCAGCATTTTTCCGCAAATCGTCACGGCACTGCCTAACCTAATGCGGGGGTGACGACTATAACGAGGACGCTGCGCGTGAGGCTTGATCATAAAGGCCAGATAGCGTCCTCATCATGGCGGCCATCTCACTCAAATGATCTTTGTCGGCTTCGAGGTGATTTAGACTATCAAGCAAACATTGCTCGCGAATTTCTCTGTATTTGTCGCAAAGCTCAAAACCGATTTTTGTCGTCGAGTAAAACATTTCCTTGCCGCGTTTTTCTCCGCGAACCAGCTCCGCTTTGACAAGTTTTTTAAGTGCGTAATTAACAGTATGGCTGTCGTCAATATTAAGAAGGAAGCAGATATCTGTTAGTCGCTTTTGTCGTTCTCGATGATTGACATTATGCAGCACCAGAATTTCCAATGATGACAACTCAGGATAACCACTAGCAATCATGCATTTAGCCATCCAACGGTTGAAACCGTTATACGCAATAATCAAACCGTACTCGAATTCGGAAAGCTGCCAGCCTTCTGATGATGCCAAATGTCTTGACGAGACAATTCTACGTTTTTTCATACACAAAAACTAATCCAAATTTGAAGCCATTACAAGTTTTTGGCAGCAATATGCATATATTTTACAAACAGTTTGCACTCAAATTGGCTTTATTGTTCCGTCATACTCACGCCCATACTTTACAATGCAAGCTGCACCGGTTCAAACGAGCACACCCTCAGATGTCGCATTTGTCGATAGTCGGCCACCTTTTCATCAGCGCCGCGATTGATCATCGCATGAAACAAGTTGGCAGGATCATAGTGCCGCTTGGTTTCTATGATGAATACGAGCGCCATATTCCTTTGACCAACCAACAGCAACTTTGATGCTCCACGAGACCGATCTATTTTGAATTTATCGGATTGGATTGAGCACTAAGCCGATGTCTGGACACTGTATCCCGTCAGGCAATGCATTTCGTTTCGAGACATGCACAACAATTGCCACAATACAAACTGTGCAAGTATGAGCAATTCTGAACCTAGTTCACAGGCTTTGGCTGTTTCTTCGCTGGTCCCTTGATTTTATCCAGTGCATTCTCGGGCACTTCTGAGCCATCATATAGACCTAAGAAAATGCCTTTTCCCAATGCCTGGCCGCGCAGTTTTTGAATTTCGTCGTCTGAAATGGAGGTGCGCTGAGACTGGCGACGCGCCCATTTGCCCAGGCGGTCGTACATCATGTCTATGATGTGCTGATGATCTTTGCTTTCGCCCAAGTCGTAAAATTCCTCTGGATCGTTTTGGAGATCAAATAGCATTGGGCGCAAACCACCTTCTGCATGAACAAATTTCCACCTCTTATCGGCAACCATCATCAAACGGCACTCACTGGGTTTTAGGCCAAGTTTTGTTGCGGCGTTAGACGTTGAATAGTCATATTCGCTTACGGCAAACTCGCGCCAATCTTTGGGCATATTGTTATGCATAATTGGCAGCAGAGAACGTCCCTCCAATATATGGTTTGGGACTTTCGCGCCGAATGTTTCCATAAACGTTGGCACCAAGTCGATTGCCTCAACAAGGTCGTCGCAGACTGTCCCGCGAGTTGCATCTGCGTCTTCACTAGGGTCGAAAATAATCATTGGCACCTTTACGGAACACTCGTGGAACAAGTCCTTTTCACCCAACCAGTGATCACCCAAATAGTCGCCATGATCAGACGTGATCACAATCATGGTCTCATCCATTTGCCCGGTTTCTTCTAGGTAAGCGAAAAGTCGTCCCATTTGATCATTGCATTGTTTAATAAGGCCCATATAGGCTGGGATTACTTTTTGGCGCACTTCTTCACGGGAGAACGATTGGCCAATTTGATTGTCCATATATGCTCGATAAACGGGATGCGGGTTTTGTTTTTCTGCATCGCTCTTATTGGATGGTATGACATGGCGTTCGTCATACATCGCGTGATAGGGTTCCGGTACGATATAGGGCCAATGTGGTTTGATATAGGACACATGGCACAGCCAAGGCTTATCGCTATTTCGCCGGTCTTGCATGAACTTGATCGTTTCACTCGTCAGCCAAGGCGTCTCGGAATCTGGCTCATCAATATTGGCGGGCAAGTCAGCATTATGCATCAACCAGCCGGATGCTAAATCTCCGTTAGCATCAGCTGCTGCGTTGGCAAAATCATGCCATGGGTTTTCGCCGGCATAGCCTTTTGATTTCAGATACTCATTGTAGGGCGAACGCTTCTTGTCATAAAATCCATCATTGCCCTCTGCCCACAATCCGTCGTCGCGGATCACAACATCAAATCCACATTCTGATTGGCGCGCGCCGATAACGCTGTCCGGGGTAATTCCAAGACGTTCAAGCCCCTTCACATCTGCTTCCATGTGCGTTTTACCGATCAAGAAACAGTCAACGCCTGCAGCCCTCAAATGGTCGCCCATGGTGAACTCACCCACACGCAAGGGGAAATTGTTGCGTTGTGCCCCGTGCGAATGGACATAACGCCCGGTGTAATAACTCATGCGAGAAGACCCACAAATCGGGGACTGTACGTAAGCGCGCGTGAACCGCACCCCTTTAGAAGCGAGCCTGTCAATATGAGGGGTTTGAAGGTGGGGGTGCCCTTGGCAGCTCAAATAGTCAAACCGCAACTGGTCAAACATGATGAAGAGGATATTTTTTGCATTTTTTGTCATATTGGCCTCTTGCTTTTACTTTTGTTTTGTTCGTCTGCGACCCCGCATCCCCAACCACCAAATCGTTATGACGGATAGAATGAAGAATGCTAATGCGAGCGGGTGATTGATCAAGTTTAAAAGGTTGCCATCCAAAAGCACAAGCGTCTGAGACAGTGAAATTTCAAATCTCGGGCCGAGGAAAAACGCGATGATGAAAATGACGGTAGAAAATCCAAACATGTTCATTCCAAAGCCTAGTCCTGCAAAGATTAGCATAATCGCGACGCCAAACAGGCCGCCCGTGGAAAGAGAGACACCAACAATACACAGCAAAATTGCAGCGGAAAAAATTACCGATTCTGGTGCCGACACGACTCGACTCCATAGGCGCAGCCCGAACTGTCCCAGGATCAAATTCGCGACGTTTGCCATCACCATTGCTCCAAATAGCCCATAAACTAGCCGTCCTTGTTGTTCGAACAATAAAGGACCAGGTTGAATGCCATGAATGACAAAAGCACTGATGATCAAGGCAGCACCAACGCTTCCCGGAATACCCAGCGTGAGCAGTGGAATAAGATTTGCACCCATCACCGCGGAGTTCGCACTTTCTGCCGCAGCAATACCTTGGAGATTGCCCTTGCCAAAGCTTTCTGGATTTTTTGCCGATTGTTTCGTTGCCGCATAAGACATAAAAGCCGCCGCTGTTGACCCAATGCCCGGCAATGCACCCAAAACCGTACCTATGGCGGCGCCGCGCAACATGGTCACCCGACAGGCCCAGTATTCAGCCCAACTTATGCGTTTGTCTTCTTTTGTGAGGCTTGCATCATAGTCGATTGCGGGGCGAACGGTTCCAGAATTGGACGCGAGGCGGCGCAACACCTCAGAAATAGCAAGCATGCCAATAGCAACAGATGCCAAGGGAAGCCCATCATATAGCTCAAACCAACCGAAATAAAATCGCGGTGTTGAATGTTCTGGGTCCAAGCCAACCGTTGCACACAAGAGCCCAAGTGCCGCCGCAATAATGCCCTTTGGTATAGATTTTCCGATAAGACCTGAGATCACAGAAAAGGCAAAAATCATCAATGCGAAAATTTCAATCGGGCCCATCTTCAGCGCAACAATAGCGAGTGGTGCAGCAACCGTAATCAACACAATATCACTTATTGTATCGCCTGTGACGGACGCATAGAGCGCCATTTTAGTTGCTTTTTGCGGCTTGCCTTGTTTGGCAAGGGGATAACCGTCTAGGGCCGTGGCAGCAGCGTCTGGTGTGCCTGGCGTATTGATCAGCACAGCGGGAATTGCGCCACCAACCAATCCACCTTTGTTGATGCCAACCAAAAACGCTATGGCGGGCAAAGGGTCAATTACAAATGTGAAGGGGATCGCGATCGCCATGGCCATTACGGGGCCAATGCCCGGAATGGCGCCCACCAACTGGCCTAGTGCAACGCCAGCGATGACAAACAACAAATTGTTGAGCGTAAACGCATCGGCAAAGCCCGCAAGAATTGTACTTAAGTCGACCATTTGGCCTCTTTCATATTACGGCAATGGCCGCGACAACAAAAACTCTATGAAGAACCAAATGGCAAATGGAACAACAACTGCGCCAGCGAACAGCCATGGCCACCGACGTTCACCTAACAATATCATGATGATTGCCGCCAAAATCGGCGCAACCCGCAAATAGCCAAAATACGAAATTGCAAACAGGCTCGCCACGATCACAAGAAAGTAAACTGCCGCCTTGCTGATCAACAAGAAACTTGGCGTTGAGGGTTCACTTGAAGAAACAGAAAGGCCGATGCCTGCAACGATCAAAACCCAAGCTAAAATGTCAGGCAATGTATTGGGTCGCATCCATCCGTAATCAACAGTTTCTGTCGCCAACGGCGTGATCCAAACCAACAATGCCGCACCGAACAGAATTGAACAAAACCCTGCAATTCGATCAGATGTAATGGTCATAAAACTTCACCTTTAAAGTAGAGCACGACATTGCCGTGCTCTAATAAAGATTATTTGAACAGTCCGCGAACGCTGCTTAGCCCGTCATTTAGCATTTTTGTGGTGCCATCCGGCCCCAAGTTTTGCACAGTCGTCAGCATCGCGTTTTCGACGATGGTGCGTACTTTTTCAGAATTAACAGCTTTAGCAATCGCATCTGAAATGGCGGTTTTTGCTTCAGCTGAAATGCCACCAGGTGCTGCAAAATAGAAGTATGGATCTACATAAAGATCAAAGCCTTGCTCACGCAGAGTGGCAATATCTTGAGCATAAGAATGACGACCATCATTCGCACTCGCGAGCATTTTGACGTCGCCTTTTTCTAAGTACTGGATGTGGGACCCAGCATTGAACGAAGCCATAACTTGGCCCCCCAAAACGAACTGCAACATCTCAGCAGAACTTTTCGTCGAGATCAGCTTAAAGTTAGCGTCGGTTTGCTCATTGATTGCGCGTAGAATTAGCTCTTGCGGTTTAGCGTCAAATGCCACCGGTACACCGCCATTGGCCTTGGAATAATCCACAAGCCCTTTCATGTCCGCAAAAGGAGCGTCTGCCTTGGCAATAATTGCTAACTGTGCCCGTGTTACCGTGCCCAAATACTCAAAGCTATCTAGCTTGAACGGCAGTTTGTCACCACGCAAAATTAGGTTGATCAGAATAGGCATGCTCACGCCCAGTGCGATTACTGACCCATCGGGTTTTTCGTTTACCAACCCTGTAAACATAGCGACACCGCCGCCGCCAGGTTTGTTCTGAGGCACGATGCTCCAGCCTGTTTGCTCTTCCATAACTGATGCGATGACCCGACCTAGCGTGTCGGTTTCTCCGCCAGCACCAAATCCAATTTGCATTTCAATTGGACCCGATGGTGCCCAATCATTGCCAAGAGCTGGTGCCGTTGCCAGACCAAGGCCCGCGACAATTCCAAGAATTGCGTTTTTTAACATATCAATTTCCTCCCTTTGCGCGCCGCAATTTTTGCTACGCGATCATATGAAGCGGGCAAATCGAATATTGACTAACCCGCCTTTTGAGACAATTCTTGATTTGCGAGCAGAGACGCATTTGCAATTCGCTCCGCCATTTCCAAGAATTGTTCTCGTTCCTGAGGTGAGAGCGCAGCATCAATAGACGCATGATAGTTCGTGACGATCGGTTGCACTCGATCAAAACTTGCCTGTCCAGCATCACTCAATGCAAAGATACGTGCGCGACGATCAAACTGCGCTTGCCGCGATATAATCAGACCACGGTCTTCAAGCTTCATCAAAGCACGACTAATTTGTCCCTGCTCCATGCCAGCAAAATCCACCAAATCCTTTTGGGTCGGATTTTCTCTTTGCGAAATACACAAGCAAATTCGCCATTCTACAAGTCCAAGCTTGCTGTTGTTCGAAAGTAACGTGCTAATTTGCGATTTTAGCAAACGCGCCAAACGCTGGCCCGCGACCGACAATAGGCTCGAATGAACAGGTATCTTGTCGATTGCCAATAAGGAGTCTTTTTCAGACTGCCAAATGGAACTTTTCTCACTCATATTTTCATCCCTCGCACTTTAATTACATGACTTATCATTTAATGACAAGTCATGTAATTTGATCGTCGTTATCCCTTGCGCCTTTCGCATTATGTTCAATTGATGAGATTTCAACCAAATAGGGCGGTAAGCGAACCACGCGGCATTTGCTCAAGATATATCTTTTGGTCATTTGGAACCATTTGGCGCTTGGTGCGTTTACCTGACACAGACGAAAGGAACACAGTATGTCAAATGACAAAGAAACAGTTGTTGTAACCAATCATAATTCTGCAGGTTGGTTTGTCGCAGCAATCGCAGTGATGGCGGTGCTTGTTATGGGCTACTTGGCTTACACTGGATACTTCAGTAACTCGGAACAAGTTTCCATTGAGCTGAAAGTTCCTGAGGTTCTAACGCCTAGCGAATAAAAGAACCTAAAAATCTGACCTCCTCCAATATTACACCTCCAAATCTACACTTAGCCATGCGTTTACCAGTAATCGGGACGCATGGTTTTTCTTTTTTATCAATGAGTTAGCAAATATTTTTTGGAACAAAGTCGCTTTAGTCGCGTTACTTCCCCGAACCATGCAGAGCACATCGTGAAGTATGAGTTAAGAGGACGGAAACGACCAATAACGTGTTGAAATAATAAATCAAAAAATTCTGACTATTTGGGAACCATTCGGCTTCTCAATCATTTCAACAACAGCCAACCGCTAATAAGAAAAAATTGAATATAAGGAGAATAGATATGACACATAAACTTCTAACAACAACGGCTCTTATAGCGCTTTTGACAAGCACTGCGGTAGCAGACAATCACACGATTTTGAGCACAGACTTAAATGCTGATAGCGCGACTAAAACAACCATTGAGACAGACGGCACTTCGGTGGATGCAACGACTGATGTTGATGTGAACGCGCAAGTCGGTGTTGAGGCAGAAAAATCTGACACCGAAACAGACGCGACGATGAAGGCCAAAGAAGTTGTGACAGATGCCGCAACTAAGCCATCGAACGCAGTAGCCAGCTCCACGAAATCGATGGATAAGGTTGCAGTATCAATGAGCGGTGAAGCTGTACTTGCATCAAATTTGATCGGCAAGAAAGTTTACGGGTCTGCTACTACAGACGCTGAGGTTTACGGCGACGTTAATGACATCGTGATGGATGCGAACGGCAACGCTGAATGGGTTATTGTTGGTGTCGGTGGGTTCTTAGGACTTGGCGAAAAAGAAGTCGCTTTGTCAATCGAGCAAATTGACTGGGTTGACCGCGACGGTGAACGCGTTGTGATTACAAATGCAACCAAAGCAGAACTTGAAGCCGCTGCTAATTTGGACCGGGATGCGCTTGTTAACAACGAAGAGTTTAAAGACAACGAGTTTTCTTGGACCGACGAAGGCAAGAAACGCATCGACGACATGAAAAATTGGGACTGGGAACACGCTCAGCTTAAAACAGTTGCTTATGCAGATGTAAGCGCTGGTACTCTGTTGGGTGCGCGGGTTACAGGACCGGATCGCGAAGATGTAGGTGAAATTGGTGATGTTCTGTTGAGCAGCGAGAACGAAGTAACAGCGTACATCGTTGATGTAGGCGGGTTCCTTGGTCTTGGTGAAAAGCCAGTGGCACTTAGCACAAACCGCATCCACATTTATCAAAACGCGGAAGGTGACTTGAGCGTGCGTTCAGACTTCACAAAAGAAGAGCTTGAAAACAGCCAAGTTTACGTCGAAGCAGAATATAAAGAAGACCCAGAAAAATTCATTCTGCAATAAATATAATTGCATTTGGAATGAGAGAGGCGCACCCCGGTGCGCCTCTTTTTTTTTGGAACAAACCTTTTTCTCAAGCGTTTAACTATTAGAAAAAGGAGAGAAAACAAATGGCTACTCAACCAGCAAAATCAAGAACTACTGCAAAAAGCCAACCCGACTTGGTGGAAACACTCGAAAAACAAATCGAGAGCCTACAAAGCGACGTCCATGCGCTGATCAAGTCGGTTAATGGTAAAAATGGCGACCCGAGCATCATCGAAACTGCGTCCGAAGCAATTGCTGAAACCACTCAAAAAACTGCTGACGAAGCCGCTGAAGAGATTGAAAAATTCGAGGCGTTGATAAAAGATCAGCCGCTTAAATCTGTGGCCCTTGCTCTTGGCGCTGGTGCAGTTATAGCGCTTCTGATGAGGGGCTAACCCATGTCATCACTTGAAAACCAGTTTCTATCGCGACTCGATCAGCTTGTGTCTACTGCGACAAGCAGAGTTCGCTCAAACACTGTTTTGTTGGTCGCCGCGCTGGCGACCGGCACAACAGCATATATTGCGATCTTAATGGCAATTTGGTTCGCCCTTGTCGAGCGAACCAGCGCTGTTCAAGCTTCGCTTAGTTTAGCTCTAATTACGGCAGTTTTAACATTTGTCTTGATTGGCATTAAGTCCTTCAGAGACCGTCAAAAACAACGCAAACAGACTGAACTGCAATCACAAGTTGTTATGTCGCTTCTACAAACAGTGTTGGGCAAAACAACAAAATCCAATTTGTCAGCAGCCCCGCTTGCTGCAATCGTGGGTTGGGCAATTGCTCGAAAAAGCCAATCTGACCGCAGCTATCGTAAACTCACTCATTAGTTGGGAGCTCGGGTTTCAACCCAAGCTTGGAATTCGGAGCAAATGACATGGATAACCTAACAACAGACGTACGGATGTCTTGGAACCTTTCTTTGGCATTGCTTACCATGTTGCTGGTTGTCCTTAGCAGCGCGACGTTTTTGGTTTTGGGCCAAGTCATTCTCGCTCCCATTTTGCTTTCTATAGTGGTCGGTTTGATGTTCGGCCCCGTTGCGGACAAAATTGAAAGATGGGGTGTGCCGCCATCGATCTCTGGACTTATCATCGTCATACTATTCTCGGTGGCGCTACTTGGCACGTTGACAGCGATCATTTTGCCCCTATCTGGCTGGACAGCGAAACTCCCACTTTTGTGGCAGCGGCTTCAGCAAATGTTTGCTGATTGGGAGGGTGCGTTATCCGCACTAAATGGCGTTAGAGAACGCATAGATACACTGACATTGACCCAGCAGAATGCTGACATGGTTGTGCAACTTGATGAGGGGTCGCCGATCAAAAGCGTCGTGACAATCGCCCCTAAAGTTGTTGCCCAAAACCTTATGTTTCTGGCCAGCTTGTATTTCTTTGTTGCAACGCGAAAACAAATTAAAGCGTCAACGGTTAGCCTTTTTATCTCTCAACAGGCGGGTTATTGCGGTGGCCGAATTTTCCGCGATGTTGAACGCATGGTATCCAAATACCTCATTTCCATATCCATCATAAACTTGGGCGTTGGCATTTGTGTTTCAACGGCTTTATGGGCGATGGGCATACCGGGCGCATTAATGTGGGGCATGCTGGCCGCGTTGCTAAACTACATCACATTTGTGGGCCCTGCGTTGATGCTCACTACACTATTTGCTGTTGGACTAATGTCTTTTGAATCCAGTACCCTGGCTTTGCTTCCAGCTGGTGTTTATCTGGCGATCAACTTCTTCGAATCCCAATTTATAAGCCCGATGGTCATCGGAAAGGCGATGACATTGAACCCCTTTTTGGTCTTTCTCAGCATCACATTTTGGATTTGGGCTTGGGGGCCATTAGGCGGGTTCGTTGCGGTACCATCGCTGATCATCGCCAAAGGGGTGTTGGGTAATTTCAATCGGTTCGCTAAAAAATACCAAGATACTGTGCCGTTAAACCGGAACGAATTAGCACTTCAAACGTTATAATTATGAAGGAGCTGATATGAGGCTCTGGCACGAACTCATTTTCACGAAAAAGAGGAAATCCAGTGACTAGCGTTTCACCAATTTTAAAAGTTACCCCGAAAAACGAAGATGTTAAAACTGGTCTGGCAGAAAACTACCAGGAAGATATGGCCAAACGCCTATCTCAGATTGTGAGCGAAAGCTACAAACTGATGATAAAGAACCATGTCTATCACTGGAATGTGGTCGGTCCGCTTTTTAAGCCGTTGCATGAGCTTACCGAAGATCACTATCAAGACCTTTTCACGGCAATTGACGTCTTGGCAGAGCGCATTCGGGCTCTGGGCAGCACTGCGCCTTTCAACATGGAAGATGCGTCTAAGTTTGCGCCAAAATCAAAAGATATCCAAGCCGGTACAGCCATCGAAATGGTTGATGATTTGATCTCGGCCAACGAAAAGATTTCGCGCACAATGCGCGACGCGGCTGCAATGGCAGGCGACAACAAAGACATGGTGACAGAAGATCTGCTTACTGGGCGTCTAGCTTTTCACGAGCAAGCCGTATGGATGCTTCGCGCAACCGCGAGCAAATAGGTAAATTCTACAAAACCAAGATGAACAAAAACTGGCCGCCCTGTGTTTACCGGGGCGGCCTATTTGTTTTGCGCTAACACTTGTGTGGAGCGAAATGGAGAACTGAACATCATAGAACCGATTCTTGAAGACGAGGCTTAGACCTCGTTTGGTTTGATGACTTCCAGCGCGCTACGGTGCAGTTTGAACTCAATTTTGTCTTCCAAATCAACCAACTCACCATCAATGGTTGCGTATTTATGCTGGCCCGTTTTGTTAAGGATCAGCGTTACTTGGTCTGTGGAAAGCTCGGTTAAGTGTTCATTGGTTTCCCAACTGCCAAGCACAAAGTCAGACGTCAGTTTGACATAGTCGGTGGGCGCTAAAGGTGGTGCCCAATATATCCCAATTTTGCCTTGGTCCAAGCCATCGGCAAATGGCAGATGTCCGCGACCATAAAGGTTGTTTGTGATACACAAAAGGCTAACGCGATGGCGTGCATCTTGATCATCATATTTCAACGTGACGTCTAAAACCGGCGGCCGCGCGATGGTGTCAAAATATTTCACCACACCAGCTAAAATTTTTGAAAGTCGAGAGCGATAGCTCACCTGATCGCGCTTCTTGACAACTGCGGCTTGCAGTCCAATGGAATATTGATGAAGGATGGGCATGTCGTCGGCCGTCACGATATCAACACGTGCTCGGCGACCGTCTGCAATTTGGGCAATGGACAATTCTAGATCCAAAGACATGCCTATGGAACGGGCGAACAAGTTCATGGTGCCTGCCGGCAATACGGCAACGCACTTTTTGTTTTTCCATGCTTCCGAAACGACCAGAGAAACAGTGCCGTCGCCACCACCGGCGACGACGACGTCCAATTCCTCGTCAGCAAGAATGTCAGCTAAGGCGCTCTTGATTGCATCGCCAGACACAATGTGAATTGATGTCTCGTGATTTTTCGCCGTCAGAACTGTTTCTATGCGTTCAGCGAAATGCTCAACATCAATATTTTTGAGCGTCCCTCCATCTTTATTCAGAAGGATTGCGAATTTCATGTTGATCCCAGTGCATGGCTAAAGAGTGAGTTGCTGTTTAGTAATCGCTGCGTTTGTAGCGTCCGGTCCAAACTCATGGTGGCCGGAAATTGCGAGAATTTCTTTTAGGCGTTCCCGCGCCCTGTTTACGCGACTTTTGATGGTTCCAACAGCGCAGCCACACACTTCTGCCGCTTCGTCATAAGCCATCCCAGATGCGCCCACCAAGATAATCGCTTCTCGCTGGTCGTCTGGCAACTGTTCGAGCGCATTGCGGAAATCTTTAAGGTCCATCGCGCCAACTTGTGCGGGATGGGTGGAAAGAGATTCCGTGTGCACGCCGTCACTATCTTGGATTTCGCGACCTTTTTTGCGCATTTGAGAATAAAACTCGTTGCGCAAAATGGTAAACAACCAAGCCTTCATATTGGTGCCGACTTCAAACTTGGCTTTGTTCGACCATGCTTTCATGATGGTATCTTGCACCAAGTCATCGGCTCGGTCTTGGCTACCGACCAACGAAACAGCAAACCCACGCAAGTTCGGCACCACACGAAGAAGTTCACGTTTGAACTCATCCCGTTCGGGGCGAGGAGCATTCATGCTGAACGTCCTTGTGAGTTTGACTTTTTCTCGGCTTCGTCTAGCCTTTCAAGCAGGTCCAAAAAACGATCAGAAACGCCTTCTTCACATACTGAATCATAAAGCTCGCGAAGTTTTAGCGAGATCAATTCTCCGCTATCCTTGCCTGCGGTAGCAGATTTTGTTGATGTGGCTTCTTCTGGATTCTTGTTCATAATTCGGACCGATCATTAGTTTTACGCGCACCATTTAACAGCTAAACGCATCACTTAAGAAAAAGTTCCATTATTTTTGGAACCAATTGCAATTTTCTGCGTTATCTCTTTATCTGACCTTAAGGTCCATGGAGTTTTGTATGTCACTTTCCACTCGTATCGCAGCGCATTTACCCTATTTACGGCGGTTCGCCCGCGCCACAACAGGGTCGCAGTCATCCGGCGATACTTACGTTGCCCTCACTCTTGAAACACTCATCGAAGATGTTTCCGCTTTCCCCGCAACCTCCAACGACAAAGTGGGGCTTTATAAGTTATTCTGCAAGCTCGTTGAATCTGCAGAGGTCGAAATTAAAGAACTCGATTCTCCTTTTGGTTGGGAAAAACGGGCAGCGAACCGCCTTGGTGGTATTTCCACACGAGCGAGAAATGCGTTTCTATTGAGTACGATGGAAGAGTTCGAAATTGAAAATGTTGCAGAAATTCTGCAGATTGACAAACAAGGCGCACTGGATCTCCTAGATCAGGCGCACCAGGAAATTGCACGCCAGGTTGCCACAAGTGTGATGATCATTGAGGACGAACCTCTTATTGCCATGGATATCGAGCAGATGGTCGAGGACCTCGGGCACACGGTCACTGGCATTGCAAGAACACACGACGAGGCGCGTAAACTTTATGCAGCGGATAAGCCGGGCATCGTGCTTGCTGATATCCAGCTCGCAGATGGTAGTTCAGGTATTGATGCTGTGAACGAAATTTTAGCACAGGATGATCTTCCGGTTATTTTCATCACCGCTTATCCAGAGCGATTGTTAACGGGCGAGCGACCTGAGCCAACATTTTTAGTCACAAAACCATTCCGCGCCGAAACGGTGAAAGCATTGATCAGCCAAGCCCTGTTCTTTGATAATGAATTGCGATCTTAGGTGGAACAAATACAGAGCTGAAGCGTTACTCAGATAGAACAAAAAGGAGAAGAAGATGCTTCACTACACTTTGATCTTTCTTGCAGTAGCAATTATCGCTGGTATATTCGGATTTTCCGGCATTGCGGGCGCATCAGCGGGTATCGCGCAAATCCTGTTCTTCCTGTTTTTGGCGTTCCTTGCCATTTCAGTGGTATCGGGACTAGTACGCCGCGGCACTAAATGAATTTTGAATTAGGTGGCGACTTGCCACCTAATTCCTTTTTTGGGGGTAAATCTAGAGCCTATGATAAAACATAGTCTTACTTGGGAAAGGCAGCAAAAAGACTTAGTAGAGCAGAGAGACTATTTAACTTTTGGTCTATTGCGCACTGGCATTTGCGTCATGCTGCAAAATGAAGATTTTGAATACGAATATATTGCTAACCTGCCAAAAGCTTGGTCGTCCCCTCCTGATGCAAGTCCGCCAAGCGACATTAGCCTTTTTGGTGCGGACTTAGCCGACAAGCTAAAAATCGAAAAAGAAAACCTGCTCGCAACAGGCGAAAAGCGTGAGTTTGAATGGACCACGACGGATGGGTTTACTTTCCAGTTTATTATTGAACTGGTGTTCGATCGCGGTGATCACAAGGAAATTTTCACTGCGGTAAAAGACCTGACAGCAGAGCGGCAACGCGAAAACATGCTGCATACGCTGCTTAAAGAAGTCAGCCATCGCTCTAAAAACCTGCTGGCAATGGTTCAAAGCATTGCTTTTCAAACAGCCCGCAATTCAGAGAGCATCGATTGGTTTATGGATCGGTTCAGCGGTCGCGTGCAAAGTCTTTCTTTTTCTCAAGATGCGATAACCCAAACCGATTGGCAAGGCTCACATGTCGAGCAATTGGTGGAGAAACAGAAAACACTGTTCTCGCGTTCGGTTCAAAAACTGGTTCATTTCGAGGGTGAAAACCCACTGCTGTCTCCCAATGCGACGATGCATCTGGGGCTTGCCATCCATGAACTCATTTCAAACGCGGCGAACTTTGGCACTTTTATCGAACGAAACGACAAGATCGTCATCGACTTTCGCACAAATGACAATGGTGCTGAAAGCCAAAATGTAACATTCCTTTGGCACGAAAAGCGTTCTCCCAATTCAACGAAAATGAATGCGTTTGGCAAAAAGCAATTCAGCAGTGTTTTGCTGGAACAAGTTGTGCCCTCTGCAGTATCAGGGCATGCAGAACTTGTGATTGAAGACGACAGCATCGTTTACAAATTGAAATTCCCAAAATTTGCATAGTAAAAAGGGTACAACAATTAAATTGCTGTACCCTTCCAACCCACCAATTATTTGTCAGCTTAGCGCTCTTCCAACCGAGAGTTTACTAGCCATTCATCGACTTCAGCTTCTACATCTTCTTGGGCTTTACCGTAGCGCTCTTGGAGCTTGCCCACCAACTGCTGTCGGTTCCCGTCAATAACAGCTAGGTCATCATCGGTTAGTTCGCCCCATTGAGCTTTCGCCTTACCTTTGACCTGTTCCCACTTACCTTCGATTTCATTCCGGTTCATCAGTTGCACTCCTTAGTTACGTTCAACAGGAAAACGCGCATGGTACAAATTTGTTCCAAAAAACCAGAAAAGTTCCAATTGATAACACTTAAATATATGGGTAAGACTGAAATTCAATTTTGCTGCACATGTGGATTGTGCTGAGGGCGTTATGAAAAAAATTCTACCCGTTTTAGTTTTTGCCCTTGTGGCCAGCATAGGGCTCAGCATGACCGGGGTGGTTTTTAACGCAGAGCGGGAAACCCAACAAAAGCGCTTTGAAATTGCCGCAAACCAAGCCGTTGAAAAAGTTAGCCAAAGATTGAACCAACATGTGGCCTTACTTTTGTCCACTCGCTCCCTATTGAAGGCAAATCAAGGGCTATTGAACGGGGCAGCGTTTCGCCGTTTTGTGGCAGGGTTGGATATTCAAAATAAACATGCAGGTGTTCAAGGGATTGGATATGCGCAGTTTATGCGTGTCGGCGATGAACCGTTGGCCGAAGTCAAATTAAAATACATCTACGATATCGAACGCAAAGTTTTTCCACAAACTGACCAGGAAATGCGCAGCGTCATTATTCTGCTGGAACCCTTTAATGAGCGCAACAAAGCCGCATTGGGCTTTGATATGTATCATGAGCTAACGCGCCGCGCCGCAGTTGATCGCGCGCTGCAAACCGGAAAAATGGCTGCAACAGCACCCGTTGAGCTTGTTCAAGAAATCACTGAGCAAAAGCAGGCTGGTTTCGTCTTGTACCTGCCCTTCGGCAGCGCAGATATTTCAAAGGACACAGAAACCGATGTAGAGGGGTTTGTCTTTGCGCCATTTCGCGCTGGTGATCTTCATTTATCGGCTATGGACAGTGAAAAACAGCAAACCGTGACCTTCAGGACAAGTGACAATGGCGAAGAGCTTTTCCAGGCCGTAAATTTTGCGCCGGATAGTGCGAATTTACATGTTTCAAAGGAACTCGAAATCGGAGGCCGAAAATGGCAAATTGAACTGCATGAAACAGCCAGCTTCTACAATGAATTCCCCCATTTCAGCTCACTAGTGCTCGGAGCGATTTCAGGCGTACTCGCTTTTGCGCTCGCTATAGCTGCAGTTGCCCAACAAAATGCCATTACACAGGCACACGAAGTGAAGCGACTGGTCGAAGCATCGCTCAAACAAAAAGAAATGCTGTTGCAAGAAATGCAGCACCGGATCAAGAACTCCATTGCTCGGATTTTGGCAATTGCGCGTCAAACCGGCAGCAATTCAAGAGATTTATCCGAATTTCAAGAATCATTTAGCGCACGTTTGCAAGCCATGGCAGCGTCTCAGGATGCACTTACCCGCTCAAAATGGGGCCGAGCCGACTTGGAAAAGCTGCTCTCATCTGAGTTAAGACAAGTGTTCGGTGAGGAATCTGAACACTATGAGCTTAAAGGGCAGCCGGTTGAGTTAAACGAGAAAGCGACGCAAGCAATTGGCTTGGTATTCCATGAACTTGCCACAAACGCCCTGAAATATGGGGGCGTGACGGAGCCTGGAAGTCGGCTTGACGTGAGTTGGCAAATCCACGGGCGACGCAAAAATCGGATACTTAGGTTGTTTTGGGAAGAAACCAGCCCTGGACCGCAAAAACCCGTCACAAAAAAAGGTTTTGGTTCAAAACTAATCGACGCCAACATCAAGAGTGAATTGGGCGGCGAGGTGCTTAGAACCTTCACTGACAGCGGCCTTCATGCAGAAATCGTCATTCCACTTCACCGTTCTGTGTAAAAAAATGGAACGTTTCTACTTCAAATGCGTTCCCTATTCATAAGCAAGTTCAAATGTGTATTGAAATCGCCAGTTTTGCGCTGATTAGCGACAAGGCAGGATGATTTTGACACATAATACGTGGTTGACAGCAGAACACTGAACTTGCAACCGACAAAACAAATAAAGGACGAACCAGTGGGACTTGAAGTTGGCGGACTATTTGGCTTAATTATTCTAATTATAGATATTTGGGCTATTCTTAAAATTGTTAAATCTGGCGCACCAACACTTACAAAAGCGCTTTGGATCATCGTAATCCTTGCTCTGCCAGTTCTTGGCCTAATTCTTTGGTTCCTCCTAGGGCGATCGAATTAGCACGCACTGGAACAAATTGAAGTGCTGACGGAAAACCAAACATTACCAGGGCGGCAAGCAACACGCTTGCCGCCTGTTTTTTTGATGGAAATAGCTGCGATGTGGCGAATTGGAAATAATTCAACCACAGAATATCTGACCAAGTCGATCTGGGATACTAAATGATGAAACACAAATGTCACTCGTATATCCGAACGAGCGGGATTTAATCGGGTATTCCTGCCGATCGGAAGTCGGCCAAACGCCGCGATTGCCTGCGGTCACCACTATACAATTAAATTTGCAAAACTACGCACGCTCATTAGGAGTCTCTTTAGAGACCACAGCTGTAATCATGTCACGCAAAAAGGTCTTGTAATCTTCAGGAAAGTCCGATGTTTCCAGCCCAGCGCGGATCGATGATACATATTTGGTTGTTGGCGACCATTCGTCTAAATCGCCAGGAATAACATATGTTGAGGAAGGCACTTTTTTGCCGTTGGCATCGATCAAAACGATTGGCTTGTGGATCCACTGTTGTGTGTCAACTTCGGCTGCTTCGTCCATCTTAGCCATGTCTTCATCAGTCAATTCATACTGAATGCCATATGTAACCGCGCCTTTTTTGCGGATCAATGTGCAGCCCGCCAGGCCTTCTCTGGTGCAATTGCCAAAGGCCATTTCATAATCATCAAGGCGCATATAACCGACGTTTTTTGCACTTGGGCAAACGCCTTGCATGCTGTTTTCAACCAAAAGGGTGCCATAAGCAAAATAATGCATTTTAATCTCTCCGTTTTCTAAATTACTCGTTTGACGTCGTTTCGCCGTGCCAGAATTCTTGCTGGCTCAACTTGGTGCGGAATTGGTTCATTTCACTTGACCGGTGGCAGCGCACCAAACGCTCACCTTCGTCTGCCCCGACAGCTTCAAGTGGTGGAATTTGACTTCGGCACAAATCATTTGCCATGGGACAACGCGGCGCAAACCGACAACCTTGTAGCGGCTGCGACAAGTCAGGTGGGGCACCTGGAATGGAAATCGGCTCGTGGTCGAGCGAAAGGTCTGGGATCGCGTACCGCAAGCCCGCCGTATAGGGATGCATGGGCGTACGGGTGATGTTTTTTGTGTCTCCGGTTTCCACCACCATGCCGGCATACATCACGACTATTCTCTCGCAACTTTCAACAACGAGTGCGAGGTCGTGGGTCACCAGAACAATTGAAAACCCTTGCTCAATTTGCAAGGTATAAAGGCGTTCAAAAATCTGATCTTGCACGATCACATCTAGAGCGGTTGTTGGTTCATCTGCCAACACAATTTCTGGCTCTAACGCCAACGCCATGGCAATAACGGCGCGTTGGCGCATACCGCCTGAAAACTGATGAGGGTAATCATCAAGTCGTTCAGAGGGCACGCCGACCAAATCAAATAATTCGGCAGCTCTGCTGCGCGCCTGCTCTTTTGGAACGGACCTGTGGCATTGTATGGCTTCGACAATCTGAGCGCCGATTTTATGCACCGGGTTGAGTGCGTTCAATGCACTTTGCGTAATCATGGCGATACGCGCCCATCGTACCTGTCGCTTTGTTTCGGCATCAGCCGTTAGCAAGTCCGTCGCCTCTAATTGTATCTTGCCGTTTGGTGTTCGAGCGTTGGACGGCAAGACCCCCATTATGGCCTTAAGTAGGGTTGATTTCCCACACCCGCTTTCACCCACCAACCCGACACGCTCGCCCTTGAAGAGATCGATATTTATGTCTCGCAAAGCAGCGACAGGATTAGCGCCTGTGTTGTAATCTACATCCAAGCTTTTTATGGATAGAGCGGGGCGAGTTTGTTGAGTTGGATTCATATCTAGCCCGCCTGTTTGATGCGTGGATTGACGACTTCTTCATAGGCGCGGCCGATGAAATAAACAGAAGTCACAAGAACCATAATGGCGATGCCTGGAGGCACGACCCACCACGGTGCGCGGTACATCATTTGAGATGCGTAGGCGTCATAGATTATAGAGCCCCAGCTCACCACATTTGGGTCGCCAAAGCCCAAAAACCCGATACTGGCTTCCGTGATGATGGCCCAAGCGAGTGCAAAGGTGATGCCCACGAGTGCAAAGGGCATAATGTTGGGTGCAATTTCTTTGTATATAATATCGAAATCACTCGCCCCGGTTGTACGTGCGGCGGCAATGAATTGGCGTTCACGCAGGGAGAGCACCTCCGCTCTCACAATGCGAGCTGTTGAGCGCCACATCACAATCATCATCGCGAAAATGATGGTCCAAATGTTCTGTCCGGTGAGTGACAATAGAACGATCATGAATGGCAAGAATGGAAGCCCGAGAAAAATATCGGTAATGCGCATCAAGATGCTATCAACGTAACCCCCGAGATAACCTGCAAGCAAACCAATATTCACCCCGATCACAACCGTGCCAAGTGCCGTTAGAACACCAATGATCAACGCGGGGCGCGCACCCCAGAGCATTTGGCTCATCACGTCACGGCCAAGCAGCGTGGTGCCTAGCCAATGGTTCCATGTCGGTGGGGAGAGACGCACCAGCTTGCCAGCTTCGTCATAGATGCGTTCAGTTGGCCCATATGGGGCAATCAGTGGCCCCAAGATCGCAGTGGCCACACATAGTGCGAAGACAGCTAAACTGACGCGCCCAGCTGGAGAACTCCAAATGATGGAAAAGAAACGCGAAACTGTTCGGTACATCTAGTCCTCCTATTTGTAGGTGATACGGGGATCTAAAATCCCGTACATGAGGTCGGCCAATAGCGTGCCGCCTACGGTTAAAACTGCAATGAGAAGAAATGCGGCTTGTACAACTGGATAGTCAGAGCGGCCTACCGCTTCGACCATCAAAAGGCCCAAGCCCGGCCACGAGAATACGGTCTCGATAACAACTGATCCGGCAACGGCCCAGCCCAAAATCATCGGCAATGTTGTGGCCAAGGGCAGCATGGAATTACGCATCGCGTGATGATAAAGAATGCGATTTTCCGGCACGCCCTTCATGCGGGCCAATTCAATGTAATCTTCGCCGATTGTTGAAAGCATCGTCGAACGCATCAACAAAAATGGGAAGCAGAATTGATAAGACACATTGACAATAAATGGCAGCGCCAGATGATGCAGAAAGTCTAGCGACAAATACATCTGTAGATTGGTTTCTGGGAACTTGCCGGGCGAAACAATGTGACCCACGGGGAAGAGGTCCAAGCGAATTGAAAAGAAAAGAATTGCGAGCATGCCCAACCAAAACACTGGTGTGGATTGCAATGCAGTTGCCAACAACACAAGAAAACCTTCAATCTTGCTGCCACGTTTCCAGGCCACCATGGCCCCGGCAAATGCACCGATGGCATAAGCAACGATCATAGACGGAAGGATCAGCACCAACGTGTTGATCAACCGATTGCCAATTTCTCCGGCAACTGGGCGCAATGTATGAAATGAAATGCCAAAGTCAAAAACCAGCAAGTTCCGCAAATAGATGAAATATTGCTCGTGAAGCGGCTTATCAAGGCCGAACTGTGCCTTTAACGCCTCTTGCGCCTTGGGATATAGGGCAGGGCTGATCACTGTCGCGGTAGGGTCCCCGGGTAACAGACGGAACAAAAAGAACATCATGGTGACCATGACAAAAAGGGTGAGTAGCGCATGCCAAATTCGGTTGAGTAAAAACTGTCGCATCAGTCTGCCGCCAATTCTTGTTTGCCGTGGACTGCAAGATGGCATTCGGTCCGGTGATAGCCCTTGCCGCGAGATTGAGGAAAATCAGTTGTACAGATAGGCTCCGCCACCGGGCATCTTGGGTGAAAACGACAACCTGAGGGGATGTTCGCAGCGCTTGGGATAGCGCCCGAAATTATGGGACGTTCGCGCACAATGTCTGGGTTGGGATTTGGCGTGGCTGCCAACAATGCCTGCGTATAGGGGTGTTCTGGGTTCGCGAACACTTCCCGGCAAGGGCCACTTTCCACGATCCGTCCCAAATACATTATCGCTAATTTGTCACAAACAGCGGGTACCGAAGATAGATCATGCGTTATGTAAATCAGCCCAATTTTGCGTTTCTCAACCAGCCGTTTCAGCAAACGTACAATGCCCCATTTAATCGACACGTCGAGCATGGATATGGGTTCGTCGGCCACAATAAGGTCTGGCTTGAGCACCAACGCGCGTGCAATACACACCCTCTGACGCTGGCCACCGCTCAATTCATGTGGGAATTTTGATAGATATCGTTCCGCTGGTAACAATTCTGCTTCGGACAATGCTTCTATTGCACGTTCGCGAAGCCCGGCTTTGTCTAGGCCGGTTTTTTGGTAGATTAGCGGCCGGCTAACAATTTCTAGGATTGTGTGCTGTGGGTTTAAAGACCCGTATGGATCTTGGAAAACCATTTGTACTTGCCGATGGAAGGCGCGTCGGTCCTTCTGGCGAAGCCGCGCCATATCCTCGCCACCGAATGAAATTTCCCCCTCGCTTGGCTCTTCAAGACCAACGAGCAGGCGGGCAAGGGTGGATTTTCCACAACCACTTTCACCGACCAGTCCCAATACTTCACCGGGCTGAACGGATAGATTGATCCCGTCAACAGCGCGAATTGTTTGGCTTTGACTAAGTCCAAAAAGCGAGGAGAGGCCCTCGCCAAGCACATAGTGCTTGGCGAGGTCTTTTACTTGAAGCATCATAATAAACGACGATCCTAAAAGATGTTACTCGGGGAAATGCAACGCACCATCTGCGTCCCAGGTGAATCCTGCATCGGCAAGCATCTTGCGTGCTTTTTCGATGTCATATTGAGGCAATTCAAGCGTTGCATTGTGCCAATATCCATTGACCGGAACAATTGAAGAGGCACTGCGTGTGGCGTCGCCACCAAGCACTTCTTCAATGATTTGGTCGTAAGGAACAGCCCAAGCCGCAGCTTGACGTAGCTTCTCATTTGAGAACACAGGACCAGATACGTTATACCGAGCGGACACGTAACCGTTTGAATTTGTGCGGAACAGCTTGATGTTTGGCTCTGCAGCAAATTCTTCCACAACTGTCGGTACGAGCGGCTGGAGGGATATGTCGATTTCGCCTTTTTTCAACGCGGCGCCGACAACTTCAGCTGAGCCAAACACGACATAAAGCAGGTCTGATGCGGGCTTCATGAAGTGGTCATCACGCTTAGCCAAATAAAGCTCTTGGCCTTCCTTCCAGTATTTAACGCTATAAGGTCCGCTACCGACGGGGTCAGTGTTACGATATTCTTGTGGCTTGGAGATGCCTGTGTCCTCGATTACACTTCCCCAAACATGCTCTGGAAGCACAAACACTTGGCCCAAAGTATGCAAGATGAAGGGCGCATAGGCTTCGGAAAGCTTAAAGCGTAGCGTTCCGTCATCTAGAATGGTTACGCTTTCAAGACGCTCAAGATATTTCTTGTAGTAGGCAGCTTCCCATTTTTTATAGTAGTCAAATGAGAACTTCACATCATTTGCTGTAACCGGTTTACCGTCAGAAAATGTGTGGCCATCGCGCAGTTTTACATCAATTGTTGTGTCATCGATGACATTGAAGCTTTCCGCCAAGCGTGTACGTGGCTTGCCATCAGAACCAAGCTCAATCAACCGGTCATAAATCAAACTAAGATTGATAAAGTCTTCTGCCGTGTTGACGGCGAGCGGGTTAAACGAAGCTTGGTCAATTGTTTGACCCATCTTAACCGCTTCACCGGTTTTTGATGTCATTTTGGTCAGGTTCCAAATCGAACGCAAACCATCTGGAGCGGCTTCAAAACCTGGAATTTCCACATTTTCAGTGTTGATGCCGGTCGTAGAGATGACAGCCGCCACAACCACTTCTGGCTTTGCTCTGTGTAAAGCCGCTTGTAGTTCATAAACAACCTCACGACGCTCTTCAGGGTCGTAAATACCAAGTTGTTTCAGACCAAGGCGATCAACCTCCGGGTCAGAGAACTCACCCACGTTCCAGTCGCCCGGAGCAGAGTTCGCGGAGTTGAACTGCGCATTAGTGAAAAAATCTGGCTCCATACGGTATGGCGCGCCAGAAAGTACGGACAACACAGCATCAAAATCATGCTCAGAAAACCACTTGCCCAGCATTGGGTTTGGAAATGGCTGAGGGTTTAGATTGACGGTCAATCCAAGCTCACGCCAGCCCTCAGCCACATAGTTACTGGTTTCGTAATAGTGTTGGTATTTAGCTGCTGGCCAAGTCAAGAAATTGACTTCAGGCACTTTTTCGCCGCCTGCGAACGCGCTCAAAGATGTTGAGCTCAAAAGTAGGGCCGCTAATGGTAAAAGTTGCTTCTTCATTTTTCCTCCCTTGCCGAACATTGTCGGCTGAAAAATCCCACATGCCGTTGTGTCGACTTATGGTGAATTACATCTGCAAGATTGGAGAGAAAAAGACCTTGTGTAAAACGAGTTAATAGGCAAATATCATTCCATATTGGAATGCAAGGATATGAAATGCGTCGCACGCTGCCATCCATGAACTCACTGGTTTGCTTTGAGGCTGTGTATCGTTTAGGCAGCGTTACTCAAGCCGCAGAAGAGCTAAACATGACGCAAAGTGCTGTGAGCAGGCGTATCCTGTCTATGGAGTCGCAACTGGGGCTGCCGTTGTTCCGACGTGAACGCAAGCGGCTGTTTATCGAGCCTGCAGCGGAACGATACGGGCAGGATATGTCTCAAATTTTGAGTGAAATTGAGGCATCAACTTCCCGATTTATCACGCATAATCAATCCATGGGACTGCTGACTGTTGCCGTTCCGCCGACTTTTGGCTCACGGTGGTTGGTGCCCAAACTAAATGGTTTCATTTCCACGCACCATGGGCTTGATCTCAATCTGGTTTCAAAGATCAAGCCGTTTAATTTTGACAATGAAGATATCGACATTGCCATCCATTTTGGAATGAATGATTGGTCAGGTGCTAAGTTAGATTATTTGATGGCAGAACATGTAATCCCAGTCTGTGCACCAACCCTTATCGAGGACAAAACCCCGGACAGCATTGATGCCATCTTGGATTTTCCGCTTGTCCATCACACAACGCGACCAAAGTTATGGAACACATGGAGCGAGCATTTTGGCCTCGCGCCCAACCGCATCAAATCCGGACCGCGATTTGAACATTATGCCCTCGTGATCCAAGCCGCAGTAAACGGCATTGGCTTCGCACTGATCCCAGATTTTCTGGTCAGAAAGGAAATTCTGCGCGGAGACTTAGTAGTGCCCGTAGGTGCGCGCATGAAATGCGAAGAAGCATACTATTTTGCCTGTCCGAACAAGCTACGTGGCGATAAACGGGTTGCCGCTTTTTCCGAGTGGGTTAAACGCGAATGTACCAAAGCTGAATGACCGCAGCTTCCTGATTTATGCTCGCGTCATTTGCTGTTTCAATCCATTGAACGGCCTAATCGACGCTCAACAATCACCGTTGCATATTATTGATTGGCCATCAGTGCTTTCAATTTAGTGATCTGTCCATCAGGATCCAGCCATCCGTCGTTGGCGGCCTTTTCGTACCAATTCAGCGCTTCTGGCAAATTCCTTTTTGCACCACTTCCTTGTTCGTACATTGATGCAATGGAAAGGCTGACGGACTTAAGGCCATTGCTAGCCGCCAATAAGTAGTGTTTTAGAGCCAATTTTTCGTTTTGCGCGTTGAACCAATCGTCACGATAAATTTCCCCCAGCACCACATCGGCATAGAGGTTGCCTGCATTTCGTTCCAATTGGAGCGCTCTGATGTGTTTGAGCGTCGCTTCAGCATCAGCCTCATACGCGGGGAGCTTTGAGGACTATCAGGCCAAAGCCACAATTGCCGTAAATCACTACGGTGAACCCGTCGAGGAATTTGAACTGCAGTTCATAGACGGAGAAGAAATTGATTGCGATCTCGCTCAAGCGTGGAACGTCAATCAATCCAACATCAAGGCGTACTTGGACGCTGTAGAGAATTGGGATGAACACGGACAAGTGTACTTTTTCTCTCGTTACGGGAAAAAGGAGTTCAGCAGTTCTTAGGTGTGACAGGCAAATTTGGCATTGACCCAAAGGATGTAAATCCGCCAGTTCCCGAGGGCAATATTGAGCAATTGGGCGAATACTCTCGCTGGCTGTTTGGTGATGCAACGCAGTCACCAGTAGTGACAGATTCTCGACAAGTCGGACAATTCTCGAGAGTTTTAGCATCTGCGGACGGTCTGGAGTACCTCCGATCAGTACGCCGTCCTAGCCTCGAGAAGGCTTTTGTAATAGCGGGAGGCGATCAAGAAGAAGTGTACGATCTGATATCGACAGCCGCTTATAATGTCGAGGAATCATTGTCTTCCATCCATCACTATAAAGAGGATGAAAAATTGCAGAGTATTGTGAAACGGCTGGTTGCCAATGTGGACGAGCTTAAAAGCCGTTTCGGGTTTTAGGACTCATGCTCGGTATGCCTGAAAAGGGGTTTCGTCGCTCGGTAAATGAAAACAACGTAACGATCAACTTTCTTGCTGACTGGATTGAGGCCAGCTTACTATTCTCAGAAAGTCACATCTCGAAGAATGAAATCGTAGATATTCTGATTGAGGAACAAGTCTGCCACGATCAGGGGCAAGACCTCGCGCACATTATTGTGACAGCAGGATGGACGGAATTGGCGCTCAGGAAACGATGGGGCGGGATACCTGCGACTTTAGAAATAGATGGGTCAAGGATCCAATCCGGAGCGCGTTGGCAAGACGAACCAATCCGTGCTTTTTTTGTGTTGTTGTCCATTCTTAGAATTTATCCTGAATGGGCGAAAGCCCACCAGGACTTTACCGTTCAAGGTGATCTATTTGAAAAAGTAGTTGAGACAGTCTGCCCACACCTTTTACCAGGATGGATTTCGTACCGCGCGGGTTGGTCGCCAGAAAATACAAAAAACATTCCTCTGATCGTGACCGACCTTTGTGATAAACTTTCCATGAGAGGTGCATCAGACTTAAAAGAATGGATTTCACCGGATGCGAATGATGGCGGACTAGATATAGTTTGTTACCGGGACTTCTCAGACGAGCGGGAAGCAACTCCCACCCTGTTTTTGCAGTGCGCGAGTGGCAAAAACTGGCGAGATAAGGTCCAAACACCCGACGCTAGCAGTTGGCAAAAGTACTTGAATTCCGCAGTTCAGCCTGGAGCGGGTATTGTCGCTCCCTTCGTGATTGAAGACAAAGAGCTAAGGATGTCGGGGCTTCGAGGTCAAATTGTGGTCTTTGATAGATTGCGCCTATTGGATGTTGTGCATAAAGCCAACGTGAGCCTTCCTGAGGCCCTAAACACAGAGATTATTGATTGGATCCAGGCACGTGTTCAGGAGTTGCCAGCCGCAAATTCATAACACCGTCACGACTTCGCGTTAAGTCAGGCATACTGAATTATATCGACTATTTCGGCAATTGGCGCACGTTCCTGCCGAATAAGAGCCATTTGGATGCGATTTCTCCTGGCAGAACTCCGTGACCGATTCCATGACATGAGTAGAATCGCTGCGGTAGGCACTCTGCGGTGGCAAGTTAGCAAGTGAGAAAACGGCGTTACGTTTCATTGGTAGGTTGACTGTTCATTGAGCCAGAAACGTAACAAAAAGCCGAGGGGATGGAACGGGGACGCGCAGCGGGTCCCCTTCCCAAGTGGTGCGGGTGTATTACACCTGCACACATCTTGCATAGTTCGCTAAGCCCTTTTTCGTTTAAGATTAGGGTTGCTGAATATGGTGTTCCGCCACGGGTTCTGGATCGTCACATCTTAGGTCTTAAAGGGCCCGGTGCAGACAGTCACGACATTCAGTCAATGACCGTTTAGAGCCTATTCTGTTGAAAAACGCATTGATTTATGTATGTACCGGCTGCTGTTCGCAAGTGATTTCTGCATGTTCTCGGAAGTCGCTCATATGTATCCGGCCTGTTGA
>NZ_JBPOEU010000034.1:0-28923 GCF_051251695.1 Maritalea sp.
CGTTTCAGTCCCATAGTTCATCTCCTTTGTTGCAGTAAATGCTATCAAAGGAGCGGCATCAAACCGTGACAGGTCCACCTGTACGGCTCGTTTTTGCCGGTAGCGGTTCAAGCGGCCAACCCGCTGGTGCAGTCTCATCGGGTTCCGATAGCGTCCGGCTAATGTTGGCGCAGCTTATGTGCCAATTTCTAAGATCCTTGCGTGGTAGAAATCTTGAAGTGCACAAATCTGATCCATGTCTAGCACCTCGCCACTGACGATCTCGTGGAGTTGTTTTCACGCCCAGGCTGAAGCCGGATTGATCAAGATGCCGCTGGAAGTCCATGGCGAATTCACCGGCGACGGTCTTCATGTCCAGTGGATCAACGATCCTGATGTGAAGGCCGCTTTAATCCTTGATGAAGCCGCCGAACCCGCGCTGGTCCAAGGCCCGCCAGAACAATGCGGATATTCTCTTTGGAAAAATAGGTTTGCCGCGTCTTGCGGCGGATGGAATTGACCAGTTTGTCAGCCGAAGCTTAGCTGGTTCCGGATTTCTTGTTCATCGTCACTCCTTGACGGTTGCGATGAACCAGAAACCCACCGTTATACAAACCGCTCTGTGATGTAGGATTGTACCTCACTCAATGGCAATTCAGGCGAAGAGTTTCCGCTCCGGACATAGAATTTCTCCTGCACTGGTCCGCCTTTTGATGATATTGAAAGGTATACGGGCGTGTTCGCCTGCCTCACTTCTACGCTACAAATTTCGACGCCAGCAACTTCAGGAAATGTTACGTCAATTTTGGTTGCCGTGAATGATTGACCGAATGATTTCTGGAACAAGTTGGTTAGGTGAAGTTCGAACTTGTCTTTGCCGCCGCCGCCCAATGATTTGTAGTCACGCTCAAGACCTGCAATTTCACCTTCGTCTTTCACACCCATAACTAACCTGCCGCCCTGGGCATTGGCAAAAGCAGCAACGGTTTTGAGAATAACGTTCTCCAATTCTTTGTTCACGGTGTTTTGCCGAACATCCCAACGCAAAGTTTCTTTGAATTCGACTTCTTCGTTTTCACCCTCCGAGATTAGATCCTCAAGGGTCACCTGACCGTTGGCCGCTTCTGAATCTACGATACCCTCCAACCAAGAATTCAGGCTAGTGGCGAGCAATTCTCGCCGCGTTTTAAGAAAGAGCTCATAGTTTTCGATCTCCCAGAGTTCTTCATCGTCAGGGATTAGCTGAAGCGTCAGGGCGTCAGGGAAGCGCAACTTGGCATCCGCCAAGTATTTCTTTGCCTCGTTAGCGCCTTTGGTTCTATTTGCCAGTTGTGTCAGAATAGCTCTATTGGTCAGCTCCTGTGCCAGCGAATATTTGATCCGGTTATCCATACCGTATCCAGCGGCCTTCAAGCGCGAGTAAGGGAAAATATGATCATACTCTAGTTGATATTTGTCCCCCATCGGCTTTTGGATTTTCACTCCGGTTGTAAGGCATTTTGCCCCTCGGCTTTTCAAATGCCATCTCGTCAGCCCAAAGAGCGGATGTTGTACAGCTCGACCTTCGAACTCATCTGCCGAAATTGCTATGTTTCCTCCGCGATCTTCGCGAATTACATCAAGAAGGCGGTCAAACGGCGAAGGAGACTCTGCAACAATCTTTAGATCGTGGTCCAGTTTTTGTGGCAACTGGCTGACATACCGGCGGCGCACTTGCGAATAGTAGAACCACTTCACAATTTTTAAGACTTCGGTCTGTGTCAGGTTGCAGTCTCGGTCGTTGCAATGGACGATGATCGGAACGAGCGCATAGATCGAGTTGATTTCGTAAGTGTGGTCAACATAGGCGTGCGAGCGAAGGAGGTTCGCAACGTAGTCGAGCACCTTCTTATCCAACTTTTCCCATGCTTCACGAAGCATTTCGTCGTTGTCTTCAGGATGCAGCTTGCGCATATCCGAGCCATTGTGATGAAGAACGCCAAGAAGAACATAGACTATAAAGTCGAGTTTGAAGGCAAAACCATTCTCCTTCAGCTTATCGAGCTTGGCCTTGAAGCTCTCTCTAGCCTGTGGCCAATACCCGGAAATTTGGGCCAAAGCTAGTTCAGCGTCTGTCAATGCAACCCCACCCGCATTTACTTTATAAAAGATATCGATTGCTTCGCGAATAGTGGCCTTCACTGGGACTGTTTGTTCTGGAAAATCTCGATCTAAGACTGACAAGATCAATGCAAAGTTGTCATGAATCGTGTCTTCTTGATCTTGTGATACTTCCGTGCCCGAGCTCTCAATTGCCTTTATTATTTCACGTGCGCGCGCTGATTTCTTAAAGATCTCCGTTATATCTATCCAAAGAGGGTCACTCTCCATTCGTATTTTTGAATAGTATTCCAACTCCAAAGTGCGAACGTTCACAAACAGACCACGAGTATCGTTCGTAATCTCGTCAAGCGAGTAGTAGGGTGGCAGGTTACCAGTGACGAGCATGTACAACGTTGTTATGCGCTGCTGTCCGTCCAGTAAAATTCTTACGGCTCCTTGGCGTTCATCGTAAACGTGGCCGCCTTTCAGTTCGGGTGGGTTGTTTGTTTCCCATGTAAGCATAGTACCGGTTGGATACTCTTTTAGCAGTGAGTCCATGAGGAGTTTTGCGTCTTCTCGTTTCCAAACGTATTCACGTTGGAATGCCGGTACAAAGAGTTGGTTTTCATCCACCTTGTCTAAAATCATTGAGATTTTCATTTTTTCTCAAACCTCTTACTTCAAATTGCGTATCAACAAAAACTATTCGCCCGTGCTCTAGAGCCTCAGATGCTTTCGCGGTCACCAGACTTTGGCACGAAAGTCCCTCAACCACCACTTAGAATTGAGATTTTTTGAATGGTTGATGGGCTATTGCCTATGGGTGAGCTGACCACCCAGCTAAGGCGCGCAGAAACTGGAGAATTGTCTCAATCGGAAATTTCTTAGCACTAGTATTCTCACTTTTTCGCTGAGGACTTTGGCATCGTCACAATTGGCCTAAGTCGTTCCATTCGAAAAAGCACCCTCAGTTGCCACGAACCGCGGACATAAGTTCAGAAAAGTCAGAAACGACATCATACTTCACATGGTCATTGGGCACGCTGTTCGCGATTTCCTCAAAGAACTTTCTGGCACACTTAATCTTTTCTCGCTCAAGCTCCCGGAACTTCAAGGATGGCTGGGAACCCTTTGTTTCTGCGATGAAATAGATATGCTGAACTGACTTTTCCTTAAAGGCAATGGCCCAGTCCGGGTTGTAGTCGCCAACTGGTGTTGGAATGAGAAAGCCCTGCGGCAACTTGGAATAGACAACGATTTTATCGCTCGTATCGAGATCTTCTACAAACTTTCGCTCGACGCCGGAATCGACCACGGCGTAGTCATAGATGTGGTTTCGGAGTTTCCCGACTGCCTGCGTAAGGTCTGTGCCGCTTTGAGACACAGGAAATATGTCGGTGTCGTATCTGTCAGATGTTGCATCATAGGTCAGGTGCTCGATGACTGTCGTGGCTTTCTGCTCTTTAATGATGCGGGAGGCTTCGGCGATGAATTGTTCAGGGTTTGATTGGAACGTTGAAAACTTCGCTGGACTCATGCCGGTCAGGATTTTTCCTATAGTACCGCGTGTCAGTTCCGCGCCTTCGGCAAGTTTGCCGATTACGTCGTATGAGACGAGCGAATGCGCGGAACTGCTTTCTTCGCTGCGGATGCCGGACTGCTTGAACGCAGCGCCATCTCGTAATTGTGCCTCGGTCAGCCCCTCTGAAAGCTGTCCTTCAGTAACCACATACTGCAGGGGGGATACCACAAGATCACGGTCCAAGGTGTCGACGCAGCGTTTCACAAGGTCTTCAGAGTTAAACTCGACCTGATAAACGGCTTTCCGGTTGATGCGTTGCCACAGTTCTTGGAATTCCTTTTTCTCAAAGTTTTTGTTGCGCGGAATGGCCTTCGGCTTTCGCCCGTCGCCCATCATGTTGTCGAGTTGAGAGCCATTGAAAACGGTGTCAACTAACTTCAAGATTTGCTCCTGTTGGTCGAGGAGTTCGTCAGGAAGGGCAGCGAGCGTGCCAGCTTCGCGCGCGTCATGGTAGGCTTGAGTGATGCCATCATTGTCATCGATATAGTCATTCTTGACGAGATACCGTTCGATGCGTTTTGCCATATCTTTCGAGACAACGGTCTCATTGCCGTCGACTGTGATCGACTTGCCTTCGAAATACTCTGCGTTTGCTTGGCGTGGTCGCTCTGACAGGTTTTCAGCGATCTCTTTTTGCAAACCGCCGACAAAGTCTTTGTAGCTTTCGCTTGCAACCACGGTCAGAATATTGATGTCGTGAACTGTCGCGGCGTGATCCATGCGGTCGCCGTTCTTGTTGACGGAAATCCGCAGGCCACGGCCCACTTCTTGACGGCGGGAGATCGTGTTATCGCTGTGCTTGAGCATGCACATCACAAAAACATTGGGATTGTCCCAGCCTTCACGCAAAGCCGAGTGGGAGAAGATGAACCGCGTCGGTTCCTCGAACGATAGAAGCCGCTCTTTGTCCTTCAGGATCAGATCGTAAGCAGACACATCATCCGTCAGACCCGCGAATTCCCCGCGCGCTTTGACCTTTGGATCAACCAGCTTGCCCTTCTTGTCGATCGAGAAGTAGCCGTTGTGCGTCCCGCCAACCTGAATGCCTTCAAGGTGTTTGCGGTAGGCCTCGTCTTCCAGCGGCAGCTCGCCTAGATATTCTGCCTTCAAGTTCTCATATTCTTCTTCGAATACATGGGCATATTCGCCCTTTTCATCCTCTTTGCTGTAGTCGCGATATTTTACGACTTCATCGATAAAGAACAACGACAGTACTTTGATGCCCTTGGCGAATAGCTGTTTTTCGCGTTCCAGATGGGCTGAGATTGTCTCGCGGATTTGAATGCGGCGGATGTCGCGTTCAGTGATGTCGCCACTTGCTTCGCCAGCCCTCAGAACGGCACCGTTTGTGAAATGCACCTCATCAACACGCGCATCGATATCGGATACGACGAAGTCCCTGTACTGGTCGAGCCCCTTTGACAGATCGAAGAGATTACGCCCTTTTTCAATCTTTCGCAGTTGGCGCTTGATGCCCGAGGCGGTCTTCACCTCTATCTCCACACGCGCCACAGGGTCGCTTTTCGAGATTTGGATGCCCTCAAGGTATAGGTACGCGTTCGTGCCGGTCAGACCTTTGGCCTGAATGCCGCGCACTTCGATCTTTTTCACCAGCTTTTGACTGAACGCGTCAACAGCATCCAGACGATGCACCTTGCTGTGGACCGTCTTGTGGGTCGCAGAATAGCGCAGGATAAACAGCGGGTTGAATTCCGGCAATGCGTTTTGTGTGGCGGTGCCTTCCATTTTTTGAGGCTCATCGAGGATCAGAATAGGTCGGTTCTTGGCAATCACATCGATGGGGCGGCGTGATTGGAAATCGTCCAGCTCTTCGTAAATCCGCCGGTTGTCTGCCCCCGAGGCGTTGAAGGCCTGTACGTTGATTACCATTACGTTGATGCCCGCGTCCGAGGAAAAGCTCTCCAGCTCATGCAGCCGCTTGGAATTGTAAATAAAGAACCGCGCCTTCTTGCCGTAGCCTTCGACAAAATGCTCTGCGGTCATTTCCAGCGACTTGGCCGCGCCTTCGCGGATCGCAATCGACGGCACCATGATGATAAACTTGGACCAGCCGTAACGCTTGTTCATCTCGAAAATGGACTTGATATAGCAATAGGTCTTGCCCGTGCCGGTCTCCATCTCGATATCAAGGTTGATCGCCGCGCCTGGCTTATAGCTGGCCGGTTTCGGTTTGCCCTTGTGATCGACAAACACGCTAAGGCTTTCGGACAGGGGCATGTTCTGGCGTTGCTGCACCTTGCGTATGTTTTCGAGCACCTGAGTGGAAGGCATGGCCAGATCGGCGTTGCGAAAGCCGTCCTCGTCCATGCGCCCTTGGGTGCCGCGACCGGGGTCGATGCGGTACATCATTGCGGAGGTGTTGGGCTGACCTTCGAAGCAATCGACCACGGCTTCTACCGCTTCTGACTGATACGGTTGTGATTTGAATTTAATTCTCATTTTAGATCGCCTTCACTTCGGTGGCGGGAGACATGGCCTTGAAGAGTTGGCGCACGTTGATCTTGGTCTGGTCATCGGCAAAGCCTGTGTCCTTGAACACGATCCGCATAGGGGCGTGGCCTGCCAGCTCTTTGACCAGATCCTCGGAAATGCCATCGTCGAAACAAGCCATCAGGGCAGTTTCATCGACAAAGAAGACGGTTTTGCCCTGTAACGTCTCGCGGCGGATGGGCAGCGTCAGGTCAACACCCCAGTCGAGCAGGACTTGGAACAGCAAGTCCTCTGCCGTGCGGTCGGGTTTGACGTTATCCACACGGGACAGAAGATCGGCCTGAGAGGTTTGATCCGGCGTGTAGAACACATCGGCCATGTTGGAGCTGTCGATCTTGAGAACGCGGAAGCCGAGTCCCTCGACCCCTTCCTCCTTTTTTTCTGCGATGACATTTTTGATACGTAGCTTTCCCATGTCGAAAATGGTTTTCATTTTCGTTTCTGGAATGCGTAGTGGCTCAGCAATTTGAACGCCTATAAAGCGACGGTTTCCGCCATCTAACTTGTTTTGTTCAAGAACCGCATGTGCGGTGGGTGCGCTGCCACTGAAAAAGTCCAAAACGATTGCGTTTTCGTCGGGTTGAGTGGACAAGTGAATTATCCTCTGAAGAAGTGCCACAGGCTTGACTGAGTTCAAGACATTTTCTGTATTCTCGAACTGAACATATTTTAGGAGCGTTTTCTTTGCGTCCTGAGTGTGCCCGACATCCTTATAAAACCAGAGCGTTTGGGGGGTGCGCCCTGACGAAACTTCGGACAAGAATTTCTTCACCGCAGGCGTATTGGTTCCGTCGTGGCCCCACCAAATTCTGTTGTCTGCATCTAGTTTCTTAAAATTGTCTTCGTTGATCGCCCAGTAACGTCCTGTCGGTGGTCCATCGATCACCCTACCCGACGGCGAAGTTACTGGATAAACCCCAGCATCATAGGGGTTCCGTGCCGACATATCCGAGGCCTTCCATGGCCCGCGTGGATCGTCGTCTAGGTTCTTGTAGCGAGCTTCCATTTCTTCTGTGCGGGGAAGAGCATTCGGCGACCAGCTTTCCTTGTTTTTTGCGAAGATCAGAATGAAGTCGTGGTCTTCAGAAAACCATTTGGCCGAGTTCTTGGGCGCGTAGACCTTTTGCCAGACGATTGTTGAGACGAAATTTTTCTCCCCAAAAACCTCGTTGCCAAGCTGCCTTAGATTGTGAACCTCGTTGTCATCGATGGAAATGAATACCACACCATCATCGGCCAGTATGTTCTTGGCGAGACGTAGTCTTGGAAGGATCATAGACAGCCAATCCGAGTGGAAGCGGCCGTTTGCTTCTGTGTTTGCGACGAGCCTTTTTCCTTCTTCGTCTCTCTGACTTGAGTTCGTCAGATACTCATCGGAAGTGCTTGAGTAGTCGTCGTCATAGATAAAATCCCGGCCAGTGTTATATGGCGGGTCGATATAGATCATCTTGACCTTGCCCAGGTAGGTCTCTTGCAGCAGTTTCAACGCCTCAAGATTGTCGCCTTCGATAAAAAGGTTCTGGGTGGAGTCGAAATCGACGCTTTCGTCCCGCGCAGGGCGTAGCGTTTTGGCGATGGGCGCGTTGGCGGTGATCAGCGCCTCGCGCTTGCCCGGCCAGTTCAGGTGGTAACGTTCCTGGGGGCCCTCGATGATGCTGGCAGACAATTCTTGTTTCAGCTGGTCAAAATCTACTGCCAGTCGCAGGGTGCCGTCTTCATCCGCTACCTCTGTTACGCATTCGGGGAAAAGCGCGCTGATCTTGGCTATGTTTTCTTGAGTTAGATCAGGGCTGTGCATCTTTAATTTGTCCATTTTAGATCGCCTTCACTTCGGTGGCGGGGGACATGGCCTTGAAGATTTGCTTCACGTTGATCTTGGTCTGATCGTCGGCAAAGCCGGTGTCCTTGAATACGATCCGCATGGGGGCGTGGGCGGCCAGCTCTTTGACTAAACCTTCAGAAATGCCAGCGTCGAAACAGGCCATCAGGGCTGTGTCATCGACGAAGAACACGGTTTTGCCTTGTACCGTCTCGCGGCGGATTGGCAGGGTCAGGTCAACGCCCCAGTCGAGCAGAACCTGGAACAATAGGTCCTCTGCTGTGCGGTCGGTTTTGACGTTGTCCACGCGGGACAGAAGATCGGCCTGCGTAGTCTGATCCGGAGTGTAGAACACATCGGCCATGTTGGAGCTGTCGATCTTGAGAACGCGGAATCCGACATCCTTGTTCCAATCGGGGTGACATTCGCCTTCGAGGATCTTTTGGCCAGCGCGGCGGATGCGTTCTTTGGTGATATCTGCGATTGTTGCATATCCAGCCTTCTCAGGCTCTGACCCTGTTGAACAAATCTCTGGCAATTGAACCAATATTGATGATCGGGCTTTCCCATCAAGTGCGTTTTGAGACAAAACAGCATCTGCGGTTGGGCCAGAGCCTGCAAAGAAATCGACAACAATGTCGTTTGTGTTCGTCGAAATATGGACCATTCTCTGGATTAATTTAACGGGTTTAGGGGTCTCGAAAACTGAAACGCCGTCAAATAACTCATTGAGCGATCGCTTGGCTGAGTCGGTTGTTCCAACTTCATCTGCAAGCCAAAGGGTGTGGGGGGTTAATCCCGCTTTCTCTTCATCCAGAAACATTTTTTGACGGGGAACATTTCCACCGTCAGCGCCAAACCAGATCATGTTGTTTGCGATCAGCTCATTTAACTTGTCATGGGTGAAACGCCAGCAGCTTCCTGAAGGAAGATCGACGACTCGACCATTTGGTGTCGTGATGCTGTAAAACTGAGACTTGGTACCGTGACCCGCCTGCGCTGTGATGGCAACTGATTGCCAAGGCCCGCGAGGGTCGTTGTCCGGATTGGTGTATCTGGAGCGAGCCTCATCGGTTAGCGGTAGAAGATTCCTGACTAGTTCAAACGTAGTTTTGTCCTTTGCCACGCACACAATAAAATCATGACTGGTTGAGACGACTTTGCGATTTTCCCTAGTTTTTCGTTTTTGCCAAACAAACAGAGATACAAAATGGCCATCGCCAAACACTTCTCTTACTAAAGCAATCAGGTTTCCGACTTCTTTATCATCAATTGAAATCCAGAGTGACCCTTCCTCGGAAAGACAATTTCGAGCCAACCGCAAACGTGCGTAGATCATCGAGAGCCAATCAGAATGGAAACGACCATTCGCGGTCGTATTCGCGACCAATCGATTGCCTTCCTCATCTTTCTGGTTAGAACGCTCAAGAAACTCCGCTGAATTTTCAGCAAAGTCATCATCATAAACAAAGTCATTCCCCGTGTTATACGGCGGGTCGATGTAGATCATCTTGACCTTGCCCAGATAGGTCTCTTGCAGCAGCTTCAGCGCTTCAAGGTTGTCGCCTTCAATAAACAGGTTCTGGGTGGTGTCGAAATCCACGCTTTCATCCCGCGCGGGGCGCAGCGTTTTCGCGATGGGGGCGTTGGCAGTGATCAGCGCCTCGCGCTTGCCCGGCCAGTTCAGGTGATAGCGTTCCTGCGGCCCCTCGACGACGCTGTCCGACAGTTCTTGGCGCAGCTGATCAAAATCTATCGCCAGACGCGGCTTGCCGTCTTCACTCGCCGCCTCGGTCACACAGCCGGGGAACATGGCACGGATCTTGGCGATGTTGTCCTGCGTCAGGTCAGGGCTGTGCATTTTCAGCTTCTCAATCTCGTCACTCATATCGTCCCCACATCGTGTTCTGGCCTATTCCGGCTTTTTCAGGTGCTCGAAGTCTGCCTGCGCCGCGCGCAGTTGTCCGTGCAAGTTCATTTTGATGTTGAATTGCGTCTCGCGTTTCAACTTGGATTTCAGCTGGCTGATCTCACGCTCTTTGGTTTTGAGGGCGTGCGTCCGGTCCATCCGTGCGCTCAAACTCTCGGCCGTGTGCGGCACGATGGGCATGAGTGCCGTTAGAATTTGCTCATAAAGCACGCCTAGGTTTAGCGCCACAGGCAATGCATTGCGCGCGGTGTCCGCAGCCAACCATTCCGAGCGCAGGTAATCCGAGATGACCCATTTATCCGCCTCTGCCTCTGACGGGCGCTTGTGGGCCGCCGCGATTTGGATTTGGCCCTCGTGTTCCAGTTCGAACAAGATTGGAAAGGGGATGGCGCGGTCGATGGCTTTGAGCAGGTCGTCGTGTATCGCGTCGGTTTTCAGTGTGATGCGGAAAACCTGAATTTCAGGCACCGATTTGGTGGCGGTCAGGTTGATCGTTTCAGGGGCCAGTTTGGCGCGCCATGTGATCTGGTCCACTTGGCTCACGAATTTGTCCTTCAGCGCGGTGCTGGCCCGCACACGGTCATAAATCCGCGTCTTGGGGACAACGCGTTTCAACAGCGTGGCTTTGGGGTAGTCGAAGATTGCCGTCATGCCTCCGTCCGCACGACGATGAAGGCCAGAAGCTCAAAATCATCAAGCCCAGCGATGGTGTGGGTCAGCGCCGTGGTGTGCCCGCCCGAAAAGAGGCTATCGAGGTCGCGCTCTTCTTTCACCTCGATCATGGATTTGATCGCGTCGCTGAGCATTTCGGAGTATTTACCCATCTCGCGCCCGTCACGGGTTTCCGCGTTGAAGGCGTCACAGAGGGCCTTGAGCGGTTTATCCAACCCCTTGCAACTTACACGGATTAAATCGAGCAGTCGCTTCACCTCGGTATGGTCTGCAATGACGTTTACGTCGTTGTCGAGATAGACCAGATAGTAGGGGTGAAGCCGGTTCTGTTGATTGACGTTCACATCGGGGTGGATGTTGCGCAGGGCAAAGATGACGCCAGGACGCAATCCCTTTGCAGGGTTGGCTGGAACAATTGTATGCAAACCTTTGGGTTGGCCCGAAAGGTCGCCATGCGTCTTGGTGTAGTTGAGCAGATCCATGCGGAAGTCGTTGAGGCCAAGATCCGTGATCGAAACGCCGGTTTTGACGTCCTCGAGCTCGATGACTTCATCCTGGAGACGCTGCAGCTGGTCTTTGCGGTAGGCGGTATCGCTGCTTTTGGCCGTTAGGACGTTGTCTTCACCGGTGCCTGCGAGGTCGACGATGTGCATCCGGTTTTCGACGCGTTCCTTGAGGTTGATGTATTCATCCAGCGAAATGTCGGGCCAATAGTTGACCAACTGAATCGCAGTATTGGGCGAACCGATCCGATCAATACGCCCGAAGCGCTGAACGATCCGGACTGGGTTCCAGTGGATGTCGTAGTTGATAAGGTAATCGCAATCCTGCAGGTTTTGACCCTCGGAAATACAGTCGGTGGCGATGAGGATGTCCAGCTCTTCAGCTACGTCAGGCATGATCAACGCTTTCTCTTTTGCCTTTGGGGCAAAGAGTGTGAGAACCGATTGGAAATCGTAGTGAGGCTTAAGGCTGGTTTTGGGGTTGCCCGAGCCCGTGACGATCCCAGCCTCGGAATTCATTGACAAGCGCAAGGCTGGAACAACGTTTTTGTACAGATATTCCGCCGTGTCCGCGTAGGCCGTGAAGATGAGGACTTTGCGGTTACCAGGATTGAGTGGTGCAGACATCTTTTGTTGGATCACGTTGATCAGATGCTGAAGTTTGGCGTCATCTTCAACGCCGACCTTTTCCATCTCGGCAAGAAGGCCCAGTATGATTTCGCGATCTCCACCCAGATCAGCCTTCCAGGTCGGGATATCCATGTCGGCAAGGTCGATCTGGATCTTCTTGCCAATGGTAAACTCCCCAAGGCCTGAAAGTTCGTCGTCATCGGCTTCCAGATCGTCGACATCACTGAAAACGTCGTCAATGCGGGTATTGCCACCGTATGCCTCGAAACGCTCAATGGCTTCCAGCATTCGGCTTATGTTCCTGTCGAGTGTCCCGAGCGTCAGGCGGAAAGCTTCAACTGAGCTCTCAAGCCTTTTCAGCAAGTTTGTCGTCATCAGCGCTTGCAGGCTTCGTTCGCGATCAGCTTGGCGCAAAGTTCCCTTAGAGCCTTCGGTTTTGGTGTCGTAGAGCTCTTCGTATTTCTTGAGACGGCTCGGTTGAATATAGTTGACCGGCGCATAGACAGCCATTTTTAACAGGGAAAGGTCGCCGTAAATTTCGTCAAAACCGATAACATCATCTCGCCGTGTAATCGGGAGGTGATGAGATATTGGCTTCTTGCGTTCGGGGAACTTTCCGATGTCTGCAGTGTCATAGAATTGTTCAATGTGCTTTCGCGAACGCGCAATAGTCACCGAGTCCAAAAGCTCGAAGAAATCCAAGTCCAGCGCTCTGAGAATTGCCTGCGCAGTGCGCTCAGCTGGCGGAAGTTCAGACCAATTGTTAAAAGCGGTTTGGGCTTTTCGAAATATTTCCTCAACGCTGGAATTTGTCTTCAAGTTTCGGCTCAGATTGTCCGAATGGCCTTCATAGGCCAATGCAAGTTGGTTTCTAAGGTCGGTAAACCTGTTGTTTACAGGAGTCGCAGATAGCATCAGGACCTTTGTCTTCACACCGGACCTGATAACTTTATTCATTAGTTTTTGATACCGGGTCTCTCGATCTTTGAAGACGTCATTGTTCCGAAAATTGTGGGATTCATCAATGACAACGAGGTCATAGTTCCCCCAATTGACCCTATCCAAGGGAATACCTAACGATTCACCGGATGTTCTCGACAGGTCAGTGTGACATAGCACATCGTAGTTGAGCCGGTCTGCGGCAAATATATTCGTCTTCAGGTTTGTATTGTAGTTGCGCCAATTGTCAGCGAGCTTTTTGGGGCAAAGGACGAGAACCGATTTGTTCCGTAGCTCGTAATATTTGACAACCGCCAATGCCGTGAACGTTTTCCCCAATCCGACGCTGTCTGCCAAAATACAACCGTTGTATGTCTCCAGCTTGTTGATAATGCCGGTAGCGGCGTCTCGCTGATAATTGAACAGCTTGTTCCAAACCAAGCTATCAAGATAACCAGTTTGATCATTGGGAAGCACATCATCGTCAATTTCTTCCAGAAAATCCCTGAATATGTTGTATAATATCAGAAAGTAAATTCGCTCCGGCGAATTTTCCTGGTAAACGGCCTCGATGTGTTGAAGGACCTGCTCGGTCACGTCCTGCACGTTCTGAGGGTTGGCCCACACCTGATCAAAGAGAGACAAATAGGTATTTGCGGACAGTTCGTCTTCAAAAGCATGCGTGAAGTTCGAAACAGCGTTCCCGGGTTGGTAGCCCAAATCGACAGCTGAAAACCCGCTTATTGGTGAGAAGACTTTGTTGCCTTTCCCCGCTTCGATGTGTGCGAACTGCTGCATTGGAGCATCTGTAGCGTTAGACTTGAATGTGACTTTTTTCCGGATCCAGTCAGCGCATTGTTTCGCAATTGCTTTTTGGGTCAGCTTGTTTCGAAGATGGATCTCGAATTCCGTGCCATAGAGCGCTGACTCCCTAAGTTGCTTCGGGATGAAAAATTCCCGCTTCTGCTTTTTGGAGCGCCCCAGAGCCTCATTTGGAATGAAGGTCGGATCTGTCAGGATAAATTCGAGCTCTTGAATGCTCTCCAGTTCAGTCTTGAGCGCTTCATACGCGAAGATTGAAAAGCAGCTTGCAGCCACTCTGATTTTGGCACCTGCTTCAGTCCCAGCTTTCAGCTCGTCTCCGAAGAGGACAGAAATGTTGTCAATAATTTTCAAAAGGGAACCCTGAATTCGAATGCTATTTTTGTAAATGTAACGCGCAACAGCCTGTGTTCACACCCCAAAATGCGGCGCTGTGGACGGATAGGCAGCTTGCATCGAGTAAAATGATCTAGGCTTTAGTGGGAGTGCACACCCGCTGAACTATTGAAACGGTCGCTCCACTACCCTGACGTATTGCGGCATTGTTGTTCGGAGTGGAGATGGTGTCGGCACGTGGGCGATCATATCCTCACAGTTAAGTCTAAGAACTGTGTCTGACGTTGCCGATCTGAACCTGCGCGTGCGGGATCAATTACGGGAATGGCTATGCGAGTGCATTTTCTGCTTTCTGTATCCCCATTTTTACTCTTTCCCAATCCCCATCCATAGTTGGACGTTGCTGACCATTGCTGAGCGGACTTTTTGAAAAGAATTCCGTGACTTCACTACTTAATAACCTTCCATAGTGAACCCACCCGTACCACCCAATCAATTTTTTGTCCGAGGCAAGGAAATGCGGCTTGACGCAACGTCAGTGGCTGATGTCCTATCGCTGGATAAATGAAATCAGCATTTTTTGGGGACAGACATGGAAATACTTTTCAAGCGTGAGCAGACAAGCGGAAAGATGTCGCGCGTCAATTTCAAACTCTGGGGTAAGATTGAACTCGACGAGGATGAACAAGCGATTGTTAAACGCTATCGGTTTGACGATGCTGTGATGATTGACGCTTTACAACCCAAACTTCTGCGAAACTCCGCTCTCGTTTCATTTGTTGTTTTGATTCCTTCAATATCGGTCTTTAGCCCCTTGGGCGCTCTCGGGATCGCACTTGCTTTTCTTGCGGCGGGTGGGGCTGGATATTGGTACTTCAATAACAAGCGAGAAACGATTTTCGTCAAGGACCTCCTACATGGGCGGCATTTTACCTGTGATAGCGTGGTCGAACTTGCTCGCAAGGAAGCGTGGTTGCATGATGTCGTGAGCTTTCTGCGCCAAGTGATGGAAAGTGCCAAGCATTGGGATGGTGCCGAGCGTCACACTGTCGAAGCGCTGCCAAGGGAAGAAGCCCGGCAGGCTATTCTCCGGGGCGGATAGATGCCGCTTCATTTCGCCGCTCGGATGCACGCGTTTGTGCATGGTCTGTTTCGCCCGAGCGACGAAGCAGAGACCAGGCAGCTTTTCAACCGAGTGGCGGCGATGTTTGAGAGCCACGGCCTAGGAGACGCGGACGCGCGGCTAGACTTGGTACATGAGATTGCAGCGGATGTGCTAACGGCATTTGAGATACCGCAGATTCACCCGCAGGTCGCTGTGGCGCAGAGGCTGGCGGATCGATTTTTCGACTATGAAAACCTGTTTGTCATGCCAGAGGTGGACTGGTCGGAACGTCGGTCGGTTTCGGAATATTGGGCCATTCGTGACGAACTAAAGGTGCAACGAGCGCTTTTGGAGGATTTTGAAACCACCCGTGAAATTGTCACTTTGGCGCTGATCAATTTTCTCGATCCTGTATACAGAGCCTGCCCGGCACTTCTGTCCAACCATGAGCAGTCGGACGGGATCACGATCCCAACCGATCTGTTGCGCAGCATCGGCGATATCGGGAAAGTCACTGAAACTATGTGCAGCACAGCCTTTGCTGAAGAATTGGAGCGCCAAGACCTGTTGCCACGTTTGAGGGACCGGCTGGGCCGCAATCTGGTTGCTGCCTCGGGCGGTAACCCTGCTGACCCGAAGGGCTTCAACCGGGCACCAAAAATGCCAACGCAATTTGACGCCAAAGACCCGGATGCGCTAGTGAATGCCTATCTTGGCGGTACACCGCTTCTGGAAATCTTCCGGCAGGATGTGTCCTTCACTATACCTATAAGTTCGCGTTTCGAGCATCATCACATTGTGGCCGGGTCCGGGCACGGCAAGACACAGACGCTGCAATACCTCATAAGTCAGGATTTGGAGGCGATGTCTGGTGGCAACCGCACCGTCATCGTACTCGACAGCCAGGGCGATCTGATACGTAACATCTCCAATCTTGCTGTCTTCGCGCCGGGTGGCGCGCTGCATGACAGGATCGTCATCATTGATCCCACGGATGTGGAATGGCCTGTGTCCCTGAACCTTTTCGATGTCGGGATCGAACGCCTACAGGGATACGCGCCGCTTGAACGCGAACGGCTGACCAATTCGATCTTGGAGCTATATGATTTCGTGCTGGGTTCGCTTCTCTCAGCCGAGATGACCCAGAAGCAAAATGTGATCTTTCGGTATGTAACGCGTCTGATGCTGTATATCCCGGATGCCACCATTCATACACTGCGGGAGCTGATGGAACCGGGCAGTCAGGTGAAGTTTGCGGCGGACATCGCCAAGCTTTCGGGCACCGCCAAACATTTCTTTGAAACCGAATTTGCAGGCCGGGAATTCGAGCAGACGAAGAAACAGGTGTTGCGTCGCCTCTGGGGGATTCTCGAAAACCAGACTTTCGAGCGAATGTTCAGCCATCCCCGCTCGAAGCTCGACCTGTTCAGTGAAATGAACGCGGGCAAGGTGATCCTGATCAACACAGCCAAAGACCTTCTTAAGGAAACCGGCACAGAAATCTTCGGCCGCTTCTTCATTGCCATGATAGCCCAGGCGGCCCAGGAGCGGGCGACACTGCCAGAAAACCGGCGCACGCCGACTATGGTTTATATCGACGAAGCTGCAGACTACTTCGACCGCAACATCGGGTTGATTCTGGCTCAGGCACGCAAATACAACGTCGGCATGGTGCTGGCGCATCAGTATCTCGGCCAATTGGAACCGCGCCTGCAGGAGGCGTTTGCTGCCAATACGTCGATCAAGTTTGCTGGGGGCGTTTCCGCCAAGGACGCGCGCACGTTGGCACCCATGCTCTATTGTGACCCAAACTTGATCGAATCCCAGCCCAAGGGTAGTTTTGCCGCTTATGTGCGCGGGGTCACCAAGTCGGCGCTACCGCTTGGGTTTCCGATTGGGCATTTAGAAAAGCAACCAAGGATGAACAAAACCGAGCGACAGGAATTGCAACGAGAAATGCGGGCGCGTTACGCCGTCCACTACACCGAGCTTGACGGCGTGACGCCGAAACCGGACGAACCCGAGACAGACTTGAACCCTGAAATCGAGGCGCAGACCGAAACTATCAACGAAAAATCTAAGAAAAAGCCGGATGCGGGCGGTGCTGACACCGACGCCGGGGTCGAGTTGTGATGTGAGCGCAGATCGTGACACCACCGGACGCCGAAAGCGGACACAACCTGTGTCCACCGGCAAGCGCGTGACACCACAGGACCGTGATCTTCTTTGGTTCCGGAAAATCCATGAGCATGGGCCGTTGCCATCTTCGTTCCTTTTGCAATATGCCAAGGATACCCACCGCAGCGAGAAACGCGCCAAAGAACGTCTGACCGACCTTTTCAACGAAGATAACACACCACATGGCGGACCCTATCTGGCGCGGCCTTCGCAACAGTTCCGGACCATCGACAGCCGGTACAATCAGTTGGTCTACGACCTAACACCTGCTGGGAAAAAGGCCCTTAAAGGTACTGGGTTCTGGATTGAACGCAGTGCCGCGCGTTCCGGCCCCTGGCTGCATGGTTTCATGGTCAGCTGCATCACCGCGTCTGTTGAGCTGGCCGTACTCGACCGGGATGACATCGAATACATTCCACAATCCCAGCTACTTGAACGCGCGGACGCAGAGTTGCGATTTCCGACCCGCATCACCGATCCCGCCACCAAGCGCCAATACGAAAAAAACCTGATCCCGGATGCGCTTTTTGCCCTCAAATACCAAACGTCGGAAGGCAACAGGTATCGCTGTTTTCTGGTAGAAGCTGATCGCGCGACCGAACCAGCCACATCAAAGAACTTCAACCGAAAGAGTTGGCAGCGAAACCTGCTTCAATACGAGCAATACGTCGGGCGGAGCCTGTACCGGGAGCATCTAAAACTCAAATCACCCATGCTGGTTCTCAGTGTGGTCACCGACCCAAAACGCCTTGATCAGGTGCTCCGAATCGTCCCCAGGCACGCGCCATCGATTCAGTCTCTTCTGCTGTTTCAAGTGTGGGAGGATTTTGGACCTTCTTTTCGACCGCCGCGGCCAAACACAGCACTTCTTGAAGGATCGTGGGCGCGAACGGAAGTGTCATCATTCCGCATCGACCAGGTTTGAAAAGCCGCAGCATAAAGCTGCAGCTTGTCAGTGAAAGAGCGAAGTGTGTGGTAATGGTTATGACACATTGCCGTCACCAGACTCTGGCAAAATACTCGGCCCGAGCAAACCGGCTTCGTGAGCCAGCACCAAAGCTTCGAAGCAGGCCAGATTGTATGGTTCGCCTTTCCAGATCGGTGGTTTCTTCGGTACCAGATGCGCCAGATCCGGAAATTTATTGCCGAGATGGGCAGCCTCGATATAGGCATTCGGGAACCTGCGTTCCCGGCGAACCACCAGGTTCGGAATCGGCAGGTCATCCCCGACGGTCGCTAGCGCTTGAAGGATCGGGATTTGTATGCCGCTTTTCTTCCTTGCAGCGTCAGGATTTTCAGTGACAAGAATATCCGGCTTGAAGTCAAGCACCCAAGCACGAAGCTTCTTTGCTGCCTCCTCCTCTGATGACGCTGCCTTCTCCGAGGCATCCCAAATCACCAACTGACAGTCATCAAGCACCACGCAGGCAAGGCGTCCAGTGCGCGCCGCAACCGAAAGCACGCGCTGCCCATTACCTCCCATGATCGTGGTCTTGTTCTTCTAATAATCGTTCTGCCAGCCGTTCCAGTGTTCTCTGGCGATTGGCGAACTCCGGGCGGTTGCTCTTCTGGTCCGCCAGCGTTTCCAGATTGACGCCCAGGTCCCTGCGGGCCTGCCGTAACACCTCGGACCATAGGCTTTCGAAGCTGCGTCCAAAGATAAGAGAGAGGGCGCAAATCTCCCCGATTGTGGGCAGTTGCTCTCCGCGCTCTAACTGGCTGACTTTGTGATTGCTTTGGCCGAGCAAATGGCCGCAATCCGCCTGACTGAGACCCGATTTCTTACGGGCAACTTTCAGGTCAAAAATGAACTCATCAAACATGTTTTTGTTTGGTTAGCGAATAACGGGCCAATAATAGCCCTTCGCTCTACGCCAGAGTACTACCTGGGGCACGTAATATTTGAAAACGGGTTTTGCCTTTGCTACCGGGATCAGAACCAGGTTGAAGCTTTAGAGGCGAAAGGGCGAAGCCCGTTTCGCTTCTCCCGGTCCAGAGTTCCGGGGAGGCAAAACCCGTTTTCAATTCCCAAGTACGCCTATTTTCGCAGAAATCGACAATCAAAACCAGACCCCGGGAGGCGCGGATTTTGCGACCCGGCCAGAAACAAAGTGACCCGCCCATCCGGGGCGGGTCATATCTCAAAAGAGCGCCATCTGAGCGTCATCAGGGTTGCTAATCCCATAGATCAACCGGGCCATCGCCAGCGTTGCTATGCCCTGATTCACTGGCTTTTCCGTCACATGATTGACGATATGCCAGCCGCCCCAGATTTTCAGACCGGCAGCCTGATGAAGAACATCAAGGCGATCGGGGCCACAGCTGCCCCCGAAAATACCCAGAATCTGCCCGAGGGCTGCGATGAACTCGTCCTCGGTCATACCGATAGCTATTTTAGCGGCATACCGATCGGGTAACGCTTTGGTAGCGATCCGGAACACCGCTTCCTTGTCCGCTGGCGTGAGGGGACGTTTCTGCCGGGCCATCAATACTCGTTGGCCAGCATGATGGTCAGCACGCGGTTAGTGACACTCGGGTTGGCTGCATCCGGTGAATGCTGTTCCAAGTTCAGATCGAAATAATCGATTTTCCAGAACAGTTTCTGACCTTCGATTTCGAAGGCACCGAAATCATGCTCGCCGTGTGGATCGTTGTCTTCCGTGAATTCGCTGAAATTCATCACTGTGCGAGTGGTTTGCGTCAGAAACTCTTCGCCTTCAGCCTGCACCCCAGCGGTCAAAACGACCATCACATGTTCACCACGGCCACGACGTGCTTCGTCATTGAGACGGAGGATGCGTTTCTGGCGGAACTCCTTGTCGAGCTTCCAGATCGGTGTATTGGACTCGCCACAATTATCACAGGCAAAATCATCAAATACGGTCTTGAGTACCCACTCGCCAGTCCCGATCCTCCACTCCGTCCAAGCATCACGAACCACTTGGGTGGCACCGCAATTACCGCAGGTCGGATAGGCACCGACCTGATCGCTGATATCAATATCTTTAGACATGTCTCTCTCCTTGCATGCGGGTGCGACCGAGGGATTTCGGGCGCACCCGGTGCAGGGAGAGAAAGGAACTGTTCTGACCTCATTCTGAGCCGGAGCACTTTTTCCAAATACACCCCGGGATTCGCAGAATTTGCGAATGTCTGTTCCGGCGAGCGCCACGGTGTACCGGCGAAGGGTTTGTTCCGGCAGGATAGGGCGATGCACGAAAACACCGACCCGGTGACCCGGCTTGGCATGGCTCATCACCGCTATGGCCATTTTCTCTTTGGCATGCGCCAACGTGACCGCCTGATGCATGCCTATATAGTCGGGCAGACCGGGACCGGTAAGTCAACTTTGCTCCACAACATGGCTTGTGAGGACGCCCGGCGCGGCGTCGGGTTCTGTCTGATCGATCCGCATGGTGATCTAGCTGCAACGCTGTCCACAGACATTCAGGACAAAGCTATCTATTGGAATGTAGCCGACGCGACGAGCCCCTACGGCTACAATCCACTGACACGCACATCACCAGCCTTGCGGCCCCTGATTGCATCGGGACTGATAGAAGCGCTTAAAAAACAATGGGCCGAAGCTTGGGGTGTGCGTATGGAACATTTGTTGCGCCACGCCATTCTGGCACTCTTGGATATGCCGCAGACTGATCTGCGCGACATCCTGCGTATGTTTCTAGACCGCCAGTTCCGCAAGGAAGTACTTTTGCACGTCCGCGACCCTCAGGTACAAAAATTCTGGGCCGAAGAATACCCAGCCATGAACTACAAGAACGCCGCCGATGGTCTGGCCCCGATCGCCAATAAGCTTGGTGCGTTTCTGGCGCACCCGGTGATCAGGAAGGTGATCTGCGACCCGGAGAAGCCACTTCGGTTTCGCCAGATCATGGACAACGGTCAAATCCTGATCGTCAATTTGGCCAAAGGGCAACTGGGCGCGGATGTTGCCAATGTTCTGGGCGGTCTCTTGGTTTCCAGCATTACTCACGCGGCCTTCACCCGCCACGATTCCCTTGAAGCTGATCGGCGGCCATTCATACTCTATATTGATGAATTCCATTCTTTCACCACCGAGGCGGTGGCTGATCTGCTGTCCGAAACCCGGAAATACCGCCTCGGCGTTGTCCTGAGTCAGCAACATACCGCGCAGAACAGTTCGGCGGTCTTTGCTTCTGTTATGGGTAATGTCGGCACGCTGATCTGCTTTCGTATCGGGGCCATGGATGCATCGATCCTGTCGGCGCAACTTGGAGGTAGTGAAATTCGTGATTTGATCAATCAACCCAATCACCGGGCATTTGTGCGGATGATGATCGATGGGCAGCCTTGCAAGGCTTTCACAATGACCACCTTGCCACCACCGATTTGTGAAAACCCGTAGCCCCTGGGTCTTTGTCGAAAATCTGACTCAGGTATCCTTTAAGCATGAACAAAGACGAACATCTGGAGCGGCACCTTGAGCTTTGTCGCCGCGTCTATCTGCGCATGTTGGCAGAGGATTCTTGGCCGTGGAAGGCCGAGGACGACTCGTCAAAATCTGGGGATGTGGTAGAGTCTGAAGACATTGAAAACAAATTATGAAACCGTGTTTTGGATACATTCGAGTAAGCACCCAGAAGCAAGGTGAAGGGGTTTCCCTCCAGGAACAAAAAGATGCCATAGAGATCTTTGCGAGTCGCCAGAATCTCCACGTCATTGAATGGTTTGAAGAAAAGGAAACCGCCGCCAAAAGCGGGCGGCCCGTGTTCAACAAAATGCTCCGGGAACTGAGACGCGGCAAGGCTTCGGGAATGATCATGCACAAGATCGACCGCTCCGCACGCAATCTGAAGGATTGGGCGATCGTCTCCGAACTGCCCGATCAAGGTATCCAGGTTTATGTGGCCACCGAAAGTTTGGATTTCAATTCACGTGGTGGACGCCTGACCGCCGATATGCTGGCGGTGATAGCTGCCGATTTCATCCGGAATTTGCGCGAGGAATGCCGAAAAGGCATACGTGGTCGATTGAAACAGGGGCTGTATCCATTCCGGGCTCCAATTGGCTATTTGGACAACGGTAGAGGCAAGCCAAAGACACCTTGCCCGCGAAAAGCACCGCTGATCCGTGAATTATTTGAACTCTACGCGTCGGGCCAGCATTCTTTGCGCAGTCTGCAGTCTGAGATGAATCATCAGGGTTTGCGAAATCATGGGGGACGGCCACTGAGTCTGCATGGCATCGAAACTATTCTCAACAATCCGTTTTATACCGGACTCATCGAAATCAAGCGAACCGGTGAGACGTACAAGGGCGTTCACAAGTCGCTCATAGCGGCAACTTTGTTTCGCCGGGTGCAGGATATAAAATCCGGCCGTAGCGGTCCAAAGGTGACCCGGCACAACCACTTGTTTCGAGGGCTTTTTCGATGTGGTCTTTGCGGCCGTCCTATGTCACCCGAACTACAGAAAGGGCGAGTGTACTACCGATGCCAAGGTCGCGAGTGTGCAACAAAAACCGTGCGGGAAGATGTCCTGGATAGCCATGTCAGTGCGGCGCTAAGGCGGCTTGAAATTTCGGAAGAGGATGCGTCAGAATTGGTCAGCCGATGGAACAGCCAGCTAGCAACGATGGCAACTGACGACATGCGGAAATCGCTTCAGCTTCGAACGGGTGCGGTCGAACAGGCATTGAGTCGCGCGGCTGATCTTCTAATCGACGGCACGCTCGACAATGAGACCTATCTGACCAAGAAAAGGGATGCGACCCTGCGTTTGTCGACATTGAACGAGGAACTGCGAAATCTGCCCGATCCAGCCGAGATAGAAGCTAACAACGCGAAGTTTATCGAACTGATGAAAAACCTTACAGGGCTTTACGAATCCCTGAAACCGACGGAAAAACGGATATTCGTTGAATACACGTTCTCGAACCGGACGGTGACTGAGAAAAAACCGTGTTTTGAGCCGTATTCTTGGGTGCAGATGGCCGAAACTGGCAAGGATGTCCCCTCTGGTGAACCACATCGACACACAGATCGAACTTTTATTGAATCTCACGATAAGTCGGCTCTGGGAAAGGTACTCGACTTAGTGAAGCAAAGAAAAGGTGAAGATGAGCACAAAAAGCGAAAAGTGGATGTTCCGCAGTGGCGAATAAATCTGAAACATCAGAGTGATGATGGTTTTCCAGAGGTAGCTTGATTTTGGATTGCTAAATAATTCATAACTACCGATTGACCAATTTTCAGAGTTTGGACAACCACTCTGAGGTCATATTGAGTAAGTTTCTATGGTTGCCTCTGGGTAGGATTGTACCAAACATTCTTCATTTCCCCAATCTACAGGCTTGCCCGCGTATATTTCAGGTGCCGGTGCTTAGAGTTTGTATACGCCCAGATGAAGCATGGAAGACGTTTACGTGCCCAATCCGCCCTTGTTTTCAGCGGGATTAATAACCAGTATTCGGATACTGAATACGCAGCAAAAGCCAACAAGTATGGAAAACCGGCTCTCGCGGCGAAAGTGAATTGGAATAGACGTACTATCATCAAGCCGCAACGTATAAAGGCATTTAATGTCGCACCTGAGCGCTTACAAAGTATGAAGAGGTTATTATGAAAAACAAATACTTAGATCAAGTTCCTAATGGATAAAAGCGCATTTAGGTTCTTAGTTAGGTCCGGCGATCAACCTCATCATTCAGCGCGTTGTTTTATCGTGGCGGATCCAAAAGTCGACGACCGAAAACAATGGGACCTCCAGCTCGATCCACCGGGCGAGGGAGGATGGTCATATGAGATCACCGATATTAAAGACTGGATGTTGCATGGCAAACCGAAGCGACAGATCATTTTTGACAGAGCCGACCCAAAAACACCATTTAGAGACCTAGTAAGAGAAGAAGTTTTTCGGGAATATCTGCGGAAAATCTTGAACATGCTGCCTGAGGAGCATCAGTCACGACGCAAGTATGTACTTATGCCGTCGATTTCGGACGAAGACTCGAGAAAACGTTACAAGGGTGCTCTAGAAGCCGTAATTCCAGGCGTAGTAGTTCTCCCGGAACCAGAGATGGTTGCGGAATATTTTCGCCTAATCAAACAAAATTTGGAGCTGGAAGCGGGACAGAATAATATCATTCTCGTCGTTGACATCGGTGCGGCTACAGCAAACATGACAATTATTGTGAGCCGCCGCGATGGCAAAATTCTAGATGTGGATTCAAAGGGTGCCCAACGTGACTTGCGGCTGCGTGCACTACGTGGAGACAGTGATAATCATGCTGGCCGCTGGGTCGACAAGCGCTTGCTCGATCAGTTGGGCCTTGATGAATCACAGAAAAAATTGCGCGAAATTGAAAAGGCCAAAGTACAGGTCAGTTTAACTGGCAAAAAGATAAGCATTTCTGAATCGTCAACGGCAATTGAAAAATCTCACTTAGAAGCGGTCTCCACCGAACTCTGGATGGAACTGCGCCCGCTATTTGAAAGCCTACGCGAACGGCTATATGATAATCAGGTCTCTTCGGAGGATGCTAGGCAGAAAAGTGAAGCACGTCTGAGAGAACGTGAAGTTAGTTCAGCCGATGATGCACACCGGTTGATTGACACCATATTACTGGCAGGAGGGACAAGCCAACTGCCAGGTTTCGAAGAAGCGATGTTTGAGACACTTTTCCCAGATGTTAAAAGGCCTTCAGTTCTGAGGGTTGGGAGTGCATTTTCCATCGCGGCTGCAGCTGGGGGACTAGCCCACATTCTGCATCGTTATGATCCTCCACGCATTCGCGAAGCACCAGGCGAGGGCAGCGCGCTCTTTACCGCAGAACTCGAAAGTACACTTCCCCATGCATTGGTACTGGGCATCAAACATAAAGGCGAACGAGAGCAGTCTATCACGGTGCTGGATCCAGATGATCCTTTTGTCGATGATGGTGGGAAGCGCGTTATTGATGGCATTCCATCTCTTTCTAACGGTTCGGAGCCCAAGACTCGACTTGTCCCTGCTGTAACGGCAGGAGTCGAGGCGAGACGGGGTAGTAAATTCTTGCCGACACACGTGAACCAAACACCTACCGAGTTCGAATTGAGTTGGGATCCGAACAACGAAAAGGCGCAAATCAGGTCTAATCACGCATCACAAGTTGGGCATCTTTGGTTCGATGCAGGTAGGTTGCGTAGGAGAGAAGAGCTTTCTCCGAACCCTTATGACGAGCCCATGCCGTCAGGCGCGTTGGCGGTAGACGCCGCCAGCGATGTCATTTTCGATATCGGAATGTCAAAGATTGTTGCGGTGACGGCAGAACGTGGTTGGATTTCAGCAGAAGAATTAGAGCGGATTGTACGGGATGGGGATACATCCCATACTGATCTAGCATCTGACGAAAAAGGTAATCCTGTCCCTACAGCTGATTTGAAACAAGTGGCGTCTCGAGCAGCAACGGATGATGCAGAAACAGAAATCATTGAAGATGACAAGGAAGCAGCATCTCGGAGAAACCAGCCAGAAACAAGACTTGGTCGAGTTGAAAAACGTCAAGTGAATGCACCTACAGATCCTCAAATTAACTTGGAAAACTCAAAGAAGGGCGTTGGAGAACACATTACTAGCAAGGTGAAACCGAAGACAATTCGACCCTCGGCTAACTCTAATTCTGAAACAGAAACCCCCGACCCGTGGAGCTGGCGAATTCCGGATACAGAATTCACTCAAGCGCTGACTTCGATACGTGACGTATTTCAAGCCGAAACTCCTGAGGTTTGTTTCGAAGATATTGTTGTTGCTCTTCTGGCTCTAACTGTGCGCCCAGTTGTGTTGCTGGCTGGTCCACCCGGATGTGGAAAATCGACACTTGTCCGTGTCATTGCCAGTATTTTGGGCAAGGAGCCAGATGCCAGCTTTCATGATGTGGCGGTCCAAGCGCACTGGGACAGTGACAGCCCTCTTTTTGAAGCAGAAGGTCAACTGACCGCCCTTCTCACAGATTCCGAAACTGCGCACTTGGTTCTGTTCGATGAGTTCAACCTCACTCGGCCTGAATATTATCTATCTCGATTGTTCCACGCGTTTGAGAACGGCAACCGTAAACTCTCACCTGATCAGAGTATTGCATCTTGCCGTGTTTTTGGGACGCTGAATATCGACGAATCCTCGCGCCCACCGTCACCCAAAGTGCTAGATAGATGCTTTTTGATTGAGCTTTCCCAAGCCAATTTGAACATTGCTCTGCCTGCGAAAATAACTTGGCCTAGGGAATTCACACCGCTTCACGGTCTACCTGAAGTTCCGCAGACCGGCCCGATTTCGGACGAACGAATAGTTGGCGTCGTAAATGCACTTCACCAAGCAGTTCAAGAACATGGGCTTCGTGAAGATCTACTTCCATCACGACGTGTACTCAATGATATTTGGGCGATGCTCAACTTGCATCATCGGCTTGACCTGCAAGGTAGAAATTTGCTCGATAGGGGCGATTTGGTTGATCGTCTGATCGCAAGTAGAATTCTTATAAAACTCTCAGGCGCGTTCGATCAACTTTCGCCGGCGCTAGAGGCTCTCGAACAATTTGCTGAGAATTTAGAGGAGTTACCTATAACGCAACGCCGTCTTAAACTGGCAAGGCGACAAGCTCGTTTAGGGTTCGTTTCGCCTTGGCAGTAGAACAAACGATCATCAAAGCCGTGCGAGTGTGGGAGGCTGATGGTACCGTTGTTGTGTACCCGTGGGATCCTGCGAATTGCTACTTGATCCGTGATGATCAACCTTTTTTTGAAATTTTGACTCAAGGCCATCCCGCCGCGTTCCAGGATAAGCAGAAGAAATTTGAGCTGAAACAAAGCGAAGATGGTATGCAATGGCAGCTATGGGACCTTTCTGAAGAACTTTCCAGAAAGCGACGGTTTGGCGAGGTTAGTGCCGTCCTCAAAGTACCGAAAAATTGCCAGCTACGTTGTTACGTGATCCCGACAGCCCTTCTAAGTTATCGTGATGTTTTGACAATGGTGACTGATGTTGAGACAGAACTTGGAATTTCGGTAGCATGGGACGAAACACCTGATCCGACGGAGAATGGCCGCAGCTGGAGTCTTCCACTGAACAAGTCGCAATCGATATTGCCACCGGAAACTTTGGACCAAATAGAAGCCGAAATTATTGCTGCTGACTCAATTCGCCGCAATCCGTTCATGGAGCTCGGTCCCATCTCGAGATCGGACACACCGCTGCCCGAAAACGCGCTTGTTTCGCAATGGGCGATGCGTAGGTCGGGTCAACTGCGCGATATTTCTGACAGCCTTGAGGCAGATATTAGAGTGGAAAGAGCCCAAGCTGCCCTTAAGAATCCTGATGGGCGTCAGAGCAAAATTGATTCAGCAATAGATCGATTTGATACATTGTTGACACGTTCCAATGAACTGAGCTCCCGTGTACCCCAATACATAAACCATCTTGAAATCGGCGCGCCAATCCAGCTTAGTCCTCTATTCCAGCGCGATCATCGGCTTCGGTTGCTGCTTCGAGCTTTTGCGCCAAACCGATCAGAAGCTATCGCTGAGAACGAATCAAAGTTATCAAGTTATCCGCCGGTCATGCTTAACCATTTATGGGAACTGTGGGGGATAGTATGGATAGCGAAACAGCTCAGAAAACTTGAGTTTTCAGGCATATGTTCAGTCGAGTCGATCAAATCCGAGAAGCGGTTCTCTTGGCATCTCGAAAGGGATGGGATAACAATCAAACTCGATTTTGAAGCTGAACCGGCTTTCATCGACTATACAGATATGCCGCCAGTTCATGAACGTGCCGTTCCCGCATTAGAGTGGGCAGCGCACCATCAAGAAATAAATAGTAATCGTCCATTTCTCGGGTCAGAGGATAAATGTTCGCCTGACTACCTAATTAGAATCATGACGAGCAGTGCTAACTCTCTCTTAGTTGGAGATGCTGCCTTGGCAACGCCCAAGCACCACAAAAAGAATACTGATCAAATGAAAGCGAAACCTCAAATAGTTGAACGGTATAGGAGAACAATCGGCTGGGTTCTCGGAGATCAAATTGTCAGATGTCATCCGCTGGGCGGGTTCGTAGTTTTTCCACCACCTTCTGGTGAATGGAGTGAGTTAGAAACTATTCCACAGGCCCGCGATTGTACGCTTCTCTGTCCTAGCCCGCTAGACGACGTGGAAGCGGGCGCAAGGCTATGGACGCTCCTGGAATCTGTAGTGCCGGAACTTGGTTCCCAAAGCTAAGCATCAACGCTGGATCTGATCAGGCTACGTCTTTTACTTCGATCGCAGCTCTCTGCCGCTTGGCGATAGAGTGGCGTTCTCACGGATGTGGTTGGCGGGATAGTCTTTGATGTGCTCCAGAACTGATCTGCGAGCCAAGCCTCTGGATTTACCCGGTTAACCCTGCGTGTCTCGATCGCGGTATAGGCAATCCGCTAGATTTGGAAACGCTATACTCACGCCATTTTTTACCAGATGAACACCACCCTAAAAAATCCAAACCCATAAAACTCGCTCATAATACAAGACCAACACCCGACCATGTTTTGCCACCAAGTCTTCCGGGGAATACGCAAATCTAGAGTGAATTCGCTGCAGCAAGCGTCAATGACCGGTCTGGGAAATGGTGTCCGGAATTGAAACACGATTCTAGTTTCACGTCGTTGAACATCATGGAACATCGCGGAACCGAACTTTAGATGAGACTAAGAAGAGACTAAGCCGGTTTTCTCGGCAAGAGGATTGTATCTAAGTTATTGATTTTATTTGGAGGCGAGTACCGGAATCGAACCGGTGTACACGGATTTGCAATCCGCTGCGTAACCACTCCGCCAACTCGCCGA
>NZ_JBPOEU010000035.1:0-24804 GCF_051251695.1 Maritalea sp.
AGAGGCGAGTTGGCGGAGTGGTTACGCAGCGGATTGCAAATCCGTGTACAGGAGTTCGATTCTCCTACTCGCCTCCATTTAAAATCAATCACTTAGACTATTCCTTCCCATGCTTGGGGCCCACCGTTTACAGGGGCGTTTACATTTTTGTGTCTTGAGACAGTGTTTTTGCCCTATTGAGCTTGCGCAAAACGGCGTCGCTTTCGTCGGGGCTAACCTGCGCATAATGTTCGATAACTTGCGCGGCGTAGCGCACAGACCACCCCATCAAGACTGCTATTTGGCGCAAAGACAGATCTGCGTTCAGCAATCTTGTCGCAGCCGTACCGCGTGTATCGGACAGAGTTTTTTCACGACCATCAATCCATGGAGGTATTTGCGCTTCGCGACGCCACTTCGTAATCTGGTTAGATGCCCAACGAGCCGTCAACGACCTCCCCAACTCAGAAACAAGCAGCATTTCCTGATCATCTGGTGTTTCGTCGATCAATTTCTCAAGGGCTGCGGTTGCTGGGATAAAAGCGATTTGCCCACGCTTGGGCATCGTGATTGGCACCTTGGCTTTGATCGGTGTGTTCCTGTCCTGGCTCTTCGGGATTTTGGACTTCCGCCAAGCCCTTTGGGTGCTGGTCGCAATCGCGGGCATCGCGGCAGCGCCGACCATCGTGACCGCCATCTGGGGCGCGTAAACCCGACATGGCAACGCAAACCCTTCTTTTCCTGGGTCTAATCCGGCCACCAAAGCTCATCGGGCTGCCGATCATGTATGCGATGGTCTGGCTCTTCGGGTTTGTGTTGCTTTTCCTGTGGGTCCAAAGCTGGCCGGTGATCGTCGCCGCCGCTCTGGCCTATCCCGCCTTGTGGAAAGCCGCTGACTGGAATCCTGCGTTTCTTGAAGTGCTGGTAACCGCACTGCAGGAAACGCCACCAACACCGAACCGCAAGATCCATTCAAGGGACAGCTATGCTGCGTGACCCTTCAGATGATCTTGCCATGTTGCCAGACTGGGCGCGCAAAGAGCGCCCCATGGCCAGCATGCTGCCCTATGTCAGCCTCGTGGATGAAAGAACGATCCGCACGCGCGGCAATGCCCTTTTCCAGTGTATCCGCCTCGATGGCGTCAACAGCATGACCAGCGATGACGCGCACCTAGAGAAGATCCGGGCTCTCTTCGCTGCCATCATCGCGCAGATCGGGCCCGAATATAGTTTTTACGTGCACAAGGTTTCAAAAGCGATCGAGACCACGTTGCCACCGGTGCCCGACGGGGGATTTGCGCAGGCGCTCGATACCCGTTGGCAGGCGGCCATAGCGCAATCGGGTAAAGAACCGGTCATCGTAGTATTTGATCCGCTTAGCACGCACCGGCATTTGTGCGTCGACAACCAAAATGATGTCATCAAGATCCATCCGTCGCGCCTCATCTTCAGGTAACAATGCCGTTTCCTCGGTCCGTTCCGACATGCTGCGACCGGCGAAGGGGTTCCGGCCCACCGACCGCGAGCGGGTCACGACGCGCTTGGTCGTTTTGCCGACGGCCTTGCTAAGCTCCTCAATGGTCTTCTCATCCGAAGGTGTCAGATAAAGTTTGATACCGGCGTTCCCTTGCAGGGCGCGACGAGCGTTTTCACCATAGATTTCATCAAGCGCGGGGATGACCGAAGAGCTACAAGAATTGAACTTGAATGTCGGCCACCGTCGCGTTGGTCGTTGATGCGTGAGAATGGCATCAAGATCGTCAGAACCCAGAAATACAAGGCGACGACCATTGCCCGGCAGGCGATTGCAAAGCAATCTGCCGAGAGGGGGACAGCAATCACACGTTCAACATTGCGCCCAATTGGCTGGATCAAGACTTCTCAGCTGATGGCTCCAACCAAAAATGGGCTGGAGACATCAGCTACATCTGGACCAGCGAAGGTTGGCTGTATTTAGCCGTCATCCTCGATCTGTATTCCCGACGCGTCATTGGTTGGGCTGTCAGCAACCGCATGAAGCGGGACCTAGCGATCCGAGCGTTGGACATGGCCGTGGCACTGCGACAGCCGCCCAAGGACTGCATTCATCATACGGATCGCGGGTCGCAGTATTGTTCCAACGAGTATCAAAAGCGTCTGAAAAAGCACGGCTTCAAGGTATCAATGAGCGGCAAAGGTAATTGTTACGACAATTCCCTTCTCGGCAGATTTGTTGCACAAATCGCCTGTCAGGCAATGCATGGTTGAAACGTTCTTTAAATCAATCAAAGCAGAACTGATCTGGCGCAACCGATGGGAAACAAGACGCCAAGTAGAGGGAGCTATATTCCAGTATATCAACGGGTTTTATAATCCAAGGCGCAGGCACTCGTCGCTGGGTGGCAAAAGCCCCTTGGCCTTCGAACAAAAGGCTGCATAAATGAGTTGAGAGACCGGAACGTAAGCGGGACAAGACCACTTCAAACAATCCCGTTTAGAGGGTTACTGTGTGATTAAGCGTATTGCGAAGATTGGGACAACAAAATGCTAAAACTACTGCGGAAATGCTCAACTTTGGGCCGGTCCATTGTCTGGGCCGCTTTTCTTGCCCTAACGCTTAGTTTTGTGGGGAATTTACAAAAGAATTTCCGAGAGCTGCCCCTAGAAGAACAAAACGTCTCGAGAAGTGCAAAGATTGTGCTGGATACCATTCCCGTCGCTACCAAGGTTTTTAGCCCCATGCCGCGCACCCGCCCAGGCACCGAGGGATGGCTGCTGACCATAGCTGAAACACTGGGATCGGTCGTTACTTTCGCTGCAGTTCAGACAGTGCTCTGGTCCATTTTGCGGGAACAGGCCGAAAAGCTGCGCATTTCAATATTGCGGCGCCACACTATCTTGCTTGGGTTTGACGAACGTGCACGTCTCTTTATGAAGTCAAAACAACGTCCACGGGACCGTACCGTAGTGGTAGTGGACCCGACCGCATCCAGTAAAGTTCGCGAAAAAGCCCATGCCGCGGGCTGCCTTCACTATGCAACAACTGAAGACGTCGAACTCACCAAACAACTACAAGCCTGTAGGGCAACACGGGCAACACGTATCATTCTCTCAACAGGTTCGGACTCGGCCAATCTGGAGTATATCAAAGAAATCGCCAAGAGTGATTTCATCCCACCCAAGGACGTATTGATGATCATCGAGGATGTGAAATTACATCAGCAACTCGAAGAGAACGACGGTTTCATGCAAAAGTTGGGCGAAGACACGGCCTTGCGCATGATCAACCCCGCCAAATCAGCTGCAATTGATCTGCTGTCGCGGGTCAATTTCAATGCTATTGCTCTGGACCTCGGACAGGACAGAGCGACCCTTGTGGTCTTCGGGGCCACCAATGTTGCCGCAGAAGTTGTCAGTCATTTTCTGCGCGTGTCTCCCTCGGTTCTGCCCGAGGTGCCAAAGATCTGTTGGGTCGTTGAGGAAAAAGCCGAGTTGCAGCGCTTGTTGTCTCTGGACTACGCAGCTTTGGTCGCGCTGGTCTCTTATCCTTCTCCTTCTCCCGACACGCCTTTGACGTGGGCGATCTCGATCGAGGTGTTCGAGACGGGCAAAGACACCGCGCTTTATGATGAAAACAAGCTTGGGACATTCAAACATGCACTGACGGAGGCAACAGCCGTCATAGTCGCAGAAGACCCCGAGCGGTTCCCAAAAACGAACATACAGATAGGGACCGCGCTGCGGCAAACGAGCCGCCGGTTAACGTGCCTTGAGGTTCCCATTTTTCTACACTCCGAGAAGAAAAGTGCAGAGGACGAGTTCCTGATCTGTACAAATTATGCCGCCGTTAGTATGCCCTATTCACAAAAGAACCTCTCAAAAACAGACAGGCTGTCCGAGGTGATTGAGCCTTTTGGCCGATCTGATGAAGTCTACAACTGGGGAGATGAAGAAAATTCGCGCGAGGCTTTGGCCCAGCGTTTGCATGCTGAATATCTGGCGGACCGCAAGGCCGATCCCGATACTGAGTACCACCGTACCGCATCCAAGGCGCCGTGGAATGTCTTGGCTGAAACCTACAAGAACGCAAACAGGCGCGCTGCAGACCAACTGCGAAGCCTTGGGTTTTCCAAAGACCTATTGCTTAGCAAAACAGAACTAGAGACACAGGCCGTGGTGGAACGATTGGCCGCCCTTGAGCATGACGCATGGTGGATCGACCGTGAACTGGACGGATGGCGCTACCATGAGACGCGCGACAACACGCGCAAGTTTCATCCCAACTTGATCCCTTACGATGAGTTGAGCACCGAAATTCAAGAATACGACCGCGCAAAAGTACGCTGGGTGCTGGACCGCACCGCCCGACAGGCCCGTGCATGACCAAGTGCTAAGGGGCAATCTTCCACTGATATGGACCATCTTCCCCTGTCAGGAGCAGCGCTTTGCCGTCCTTGGTAAAGAGCATTTGCACAGGTTCGCCTGTGTGGGGCGGCACGCCAAAATGCGCGATCAAGGCGCGGCCCGTGCTGGTATCAAACAGCTTCAGGCGGCCACCTGAACAATAGACCCACACGGCCTCTGCCTCAACCGTCGGGAGCACTGCAGAAACGGTTTGCTCACAGGCTTCTAGGACGGAGTTCAACAAGGTTGAGCTTTGCTTATCCCTGATCAGAAGGCGCCCGTCTTCGCCCCCAGTGAAAAGCATATCTCCCTGCGTGGAAAAACTGGCGGCTGTGACATCGCCGCGGTGACCACTCAAAACGATCTCTCCATCGTTGGGAGACGTGAGAAGGACGCGCCCGTTGCGCCGCACCACCTGTTCGGTTTGCGACAAGCGGGCGAGCACATCTTTTTCCAAAGGTTCAATGGGTTCAGCCGCAGGTCTCCACTGCCCCGCCGTGCGCGTTGTATCCCAAATCCTAAGTTGCCCGTCGCCGGATGTCGTGACCCTTGCGGTTCCATCCGGCGCCTCTGCAAACAAGACCCATGCTGTCGCGTGACCAACATACTCAGAGGTCAAGCTGCCGGTCTCACGATCATAAACCTGAATGCTCCGGCGACCGCCATCAACCGTAGAAAAGGACTGCGCCCCGTGCAGAAAACTGTCACCGGATCCTAGTGAGCCATGAACTCTGGTGATCTCCCCACCGTTTTTTACGTTCAACACCACAACCTTATCGTCATCAATATCCACGAGAAGGTTCTGACCATCGGCAGAAAACACGATATCCGTTGTCTTGTCAGGCAATTGAAGCCGCAGCGTGCCATCCTGCGCTGAATAAATATGTCCCGTCTCGTCAGACCATAATACCGCAATGAGCGCTCCATCCGCAGAAAACACGGTCTTGTTTACGGAAACGGATGCATCGCTCTCTTGGTTTTTTTCCGGAACTATCGTGGCTGCAACACTGCGCGATACGGTGTCTAACAGTACCACTGAGGCATCTGTCGGGGCTGAAACTGTGCCAAAGTCTTTAGAGATCGCAAAGCCCCGTGTCGGATTATCGTAATTGGGGAACGTCATGACGGCGACACCCGTCACCGCATCATAGATAATCGGCGCCCCGATGCGGGGAAAGGCCGCGATACGTTTTGAATCCGGCGACCATACGCCGTGCCGACCTTGCGCAAAACACGCGCCCTTGACCCCTGTGGCCAGATCAACAGCGACAAGCCCGCCAGCGGCATCTTGTGTCAGAAGGGTTGTGTTATCTGGGGAGAATGAAATTCCGCTTGCAAATCCATCTTCGAATTCAAAACGTTTCGTCCAATCGCCAGTGTTCCAGATGATCAGCTTTTTGGCCCAATCAACTGTCGCCATAACGCTGCCATCATGGGAAAAAACAATATTTTCCACCCGCTCTTTGTGATCGTCCAGAACCCGGGTCAATCCTTCAAGAGCTACCGAATTGGATGCAAGAGCATGTTGGTAGGCCTTTGGCAGCGCGACAGTCGTTTGCCCGTCAACTGGATCGGTTTGCCCAATTTGCTGCCAGCTCCGCGCTGCGGAAAGCGCATCACCGCGAACCGCAGCAATCCGACCTTGCTCAAGGCGCTGACGTGCTTGCACAGAAACGGCTTTGTCCCCCTCGGAGAGCTGATCAACCAACGCCTCCAATGCGAGGGCCTGCCAGCGGTCTTGCGGCAAATCATCATTTAGTTTCAGCCCCCAAGGGGTCACCGCACTGATTTCCGAAATAATATCTGAGGCGGGCACATCGACCTTTGGCAAGCGCCAAAGCCGGGTGCTCCCACGACCCGTTGCAACGCCAAACCATGCGCCAGCCGGATCGACTGCAAGCTCGGGTTTTGGGCCAGAAGGGCCGTCAAATCGCGCAACCAGCGACCCCGAGGTCAGATCCCACATCATCACCGTCCCGTTGGTCGCGGCAGACAGGACATAGGGTGAGTTCGGTACAAATGTCATAGAAGCGACTTTGCTTGAGTGTCCGATCAACCGCGCGATTAATGCCCCAGTTGTCGTGTCCCAAAGTGCCGCAGTACCATCGTTCGCGCCACTGGCCAGAAACAGTCCGCTCTCATCAATCGCCAATGCGCTTACCGGTGCGTTATGGGCATTGAAACGAAAAAGTTCACTAGACGTATGGCGCATAACACGCACCTGTCCCGATGCATTCCCGACTGCGATGCGTGTCCGGTCAGGCCAGTACACGGCCGCTCTGGTTTGACGGCCAGCAACGGTGAGCCTGTGCCTGCCTGTGTCTTGCCACCACAAAAGCAACCCTACATCTGATTGGGTGAGGACATAGGTGTCGTCGTTCCAGAAATCGATACTGCTGACAGGCGTTTGGATCTTTTTGCTTTGATTGACCTTTTGGCCGGTGGTGCGGTCCAGTTCCAGCCAGCCGCCTGAATTACTGCCAAGTTCACGACCACGCGTCCCGACGAACAGTGCCGAGTTATCGGCATTCCACGAAATCGCGCTTGCGAGATGTGCATCGTCAAGCCTGTACTCCCAAACCGGATTTCCGCTTTGGACGTCGATCAAGGAGACGAGGCCGCCAGCAGTTGCAGCAATCTGCCTGCTGTCGGCGCTAAAGCGGATGTCACGTACCCATTCCTGATCCCGATTGAGCCCCAGAACGCGCCCCGTGCTGCAGTCATCTACCTCTGCCAGCGTAATTTGTCCGATGGAATCCCCTGAAGCCACATAGGTGCCGTCAGGGGAAAAGGCGAGGGTTTGCCCCGCTGCGCCCTGCATGACACAGGGACGCAGGGCAGAGAGGTTCCAAGACGTGACCGTGCCATCTACCGCAGCCGTCAGCAGACTGTTTCCGTCATCAGAAAAGGCAATCGCGCTGCCGCTTGCTGCATGACCATCAAATTTGGCCAAAACGACCCCATCTGCAAATGCGTCGAGCAGGGTCATCGTGCCTGCGGTGTCGATCACACCAATCATCCGCGCATCTGCGGTCAAAGTTGCCGCAATAATCTGGCGCTGACTGCCTCCGACATCTTGCGTATTGGGCTTGAAAATCGTGTCACCAGTTGCCCTATCCACCAGAGCCGCTTGGGTCCCGTTGCGCACAAGTATACGACTGCCGTGGGTATCCGTTGTAAGCCCGAATGCGGCAATTGGGTTCATCCAATTTGTCTGACAGTCCGCATCAGCAGTCACTTGCATCACGCCAGAATCGCCAAGGGCCAAGACTGCGCTCGCGCCACCAAGGACAATCCCGTCAAGCACAGGCTGCGGGGCTTGGGTGTTACAGCGAAAGACCTCGCGGCCCGTCCTACTGTCCCATTGGGCAATTTCGCCCTCGCTGGTGAGGGTTGTCAAACCAAAGCCGTCTTCGGAAAAGGCCGCTGATACAGGCACCCCACCCTGTTCGGGGAGTGTTGCGATTTGCGCACCATCTGTCACGTTCCAAATGCGAGTGGTTTTGTCGTGGCTAAGTGAGGCCAGCTGCGTTCCGTCTGTTGAGAAAAACAGCTTTGTGATGGCCTGAAAATGCTTATCGAGCTGCCGCGTCGATTGTTCTCGAAAACTCCATAGCAAAATCTTGCCACTATCCGCACCCGCCGCAACGATTCTGCCGTCTGGAGAAAAGGCCAGCGTTTTGATTGGATCATCATCTGCAATTCGTCGCGCAAGCGTGTCACCGGTGCTCATATTCCTGATCGCAATCGAGCCATCAGCCGCCGCGATGGCCATCAAATTGTTTGGTCCCGCTGCCAGATTTGTGATGGCTGTAGAGCTTTCAAGGGTTGTGCCACCCTTAATTGAAGCAAGCGCACGGGCTGTAGAAAAGAGCGCGCCGGTTTGATCCTTTGGCGTGCTCCCGTAGGCCGCGCCCAAAAGCAATGTGGCTTCTTCGGCGCGACCATCCAGAAGCGCTCTACGGCCTTGTTCGAAAAACAGCTCACCAAGGCGGGCTTGCGCTGTTTCCGCATTGGTTTCCGCTTCGGCCTGTGCCTGTTCCGAAACGCCCCGTGCCGACGCGGCTTCGCGGCGTTGACCGTCTGCGTACCATGCGGTTCCGGATGCGGCGAAGGTCAGCAGCGCCAGCGCTGCAATCGCTGATCGTTTAAGGCGGCGCACCCGTGTTGCGCGTTTGACCGACAGGGCAATAAACTGGGCGACCGTTGAAGATGTATTCGCATCTTGGTCACCCGTAATCTGTCGTGCTTCGTTTAACGCGGGGCCGGTCGGTAGCAAGAGTTGCGCTTCACGCCCGGCTTCCTCCCAACGATCTGCGGCAAAGTTAACCCGCGCACGGATACGCAAGAACTCCTGATCGGCTGCCAGCCATTCACGCAGTCGCGGCCAAGAACTGAGCAGGGCTTCATGCGTTAAGGTCACCACCGTGTTGCCCGCGCTGTCGCCACCAACGACAAAGAGCCGCGCCGCAACAAAAGTATCTATCAATTCTTTGATCGGGGTGTCTGGCGGGAAATTGGCGATATTGGCCGAACGTTTCGTTGCGGCCTGATCCCGATCCAGTCGCACATAAACGATCTGACGCATCACGCGCGGCAGGGTCGCTTGCGCGGCGGCAGGAAGCGCGTTGAATGCTTCCTCCGCACGCCGTCCGAGGGCACCGGCCAGCCCGCCCAAAGCCTCATAGGCCTCCCACGTTAAAACGCCGGAGGGAGAGCGCGCGCGGTATAGTTCTTCAAGGGCAAACTCCAGTAACGGCAGGCTGTCAGGTTCTGCCACAGCAGCATCACGCAAGTCATCATCAAGTCGGGCACCAGTTTCGGGATGCTCTTCAAACGTCAGCCCCGCACGCAAGGCCGGCTGGCGGATGATCTGGCCGATTTCGGCCGGCGTCGGTGCGCTGAGATCATATTGCCCCTCGCTCCCTTTGAGCTGGGCGAAGGTGGGGTGCTCAATCGCGTGTTGGTAGAAATCACTGCGCAATGTGGCAACAACATAGACCCTCCCAGAAGCCGCAAGGGCAGACAAAGCATCCAGAAAACCCTCACGTTCGGATTGCGGAATGCTTGTGTCGGTAAACAGTTCTTCAAGCTGGTCGACCAGCAGCACCAGTTTTGCTTTGGGCGGGTTTTCAAGGATCGCACGACGGTTGTATGCAAGCTGTGCCGCATCCAGATCGGGGTGCGCCTGCGCATAGGTCTCCGCAGCCTGCGCCGCGACCTTTTGGGCGGCCTGTGACAACGCTCCCTTGAGCAACATATCGGCCCCTTTCGGGGTTGAATCGAGCAGATCGCCCAATTCATCCACGCTCGTCCCATCGCTCAGAAGTTCGGGAAGGGCCATGTCGGCGGATAACGCGGCGGCGAATGCTCTATTGAGACTGCCGCTGGCTTCGCTGGGATGGAACACAGCCCGCCGCCACAGACCGACACCCTCCACCACACCCGGCTCGACCAGCAAAGGAAGGACCCCGGCGCGCACAAGGCTGGACTTGCCGCCGCCCGAGCGGCCCAGAACCAACACAAAGGCATTGCCCTGAGCCGCCTGCGCACGCAGGGTTTTCAGAACCCCTGATATGGCATGGGTCCGACCATAAAAGACGGGCGCATGCTCAAACTCGAACGTCTCCAGACCACGGAAAGGCGACCCTTCCCAAAGCGCCTCGGCGTTCATTTCGACAGCTGTCGTTTTCAGGCTGTCGACGCCCAGCTCCTCAAGCCGCCGCTGAACCAGTTTGTCCAGATGCATCTCGAAGGCTTCTTCAAATTCTGCAGAATTTCCAAAGCCGTGAAAGGCTGCCAGCAACGAGCCATCTTCATCGTGGAACCACTTTTGGATAAACCCGTCCAGCGCCCGTTTCTGGCGCAACCGTTCTTCAGCTTCGGTGTTGCTGGCTAGGCTGATAAAGGGCTCTGCCATTTTGCGGTAGACCAACAAGTCTGGACGGCCGGTACGCTGTATCGCATCAAACGCATCCTCGAATTCAAACTCGGTCCCACTATCGTACCGGCTGCCGTCCTCGCGGACGATATGGGGTGGCAAACGGGTACCAAGGCGCGACCATAGAATGCAGATGACAATATCTGTCGTCGAAGGTTTGTCGATCTGGTCCTGAAACGTCGCCGAGGCCAGCAGGGGCTCATGCTCCCAAATGATCGGCACTAATCTGGCCAAAGGCGCATAGCGCTCAGTTAACCTTTGTAAGACCCGGCCGGCCAGCACACGCTCTTCGTTCACATCCCCTGGCGAGGACAGGAAAATCTTGATTTCGGGAATACCGCTTGCGCTGCTTGAAACTGTCAAAACGGACACTCCATGAAGGTCGAATTATAGGTCAAAGTTGACGCCTGCTGGCTTGACCAAGCTCAGCAACCCCTGAAACGCCTGCGTGACCTGTAGAGCCATTTTATGCCCCTGATCGCTGGCGATATTTTCGATCTCACCGCTTGAATCATAGCGCACCTCGATTTTGCCAAGGCCTTCGATGGCGATCTCGATCGGTTTGCCAAGGGGACCATAAACAAATGTCAGGACTTGCCCGTCCTCCCCCTTTATCTGGCTGATCTGATCCTCGCCGTTATAGGTCAGCTCGGCTCTTCGGCCTTTGCTGTCCTGAGCCATGATCAGGTTCCCACGCAGGTTGTACTCAAAATCAGATAAGGTGGTGGTGTTGCTATGTAGGTTTGTGTCTTCGACACGCGAAATTTTGCCGTGCCGACGGTCATATTCAAGTCGTATCTGCTCGGACGCTGATCTCTTAAAAATCAAACGGCACTTGTCATCATAGTCAAACTCAGTCCGCCGGCTGCCCTGTTCAATCAGGATCGGATTGCCGCAAGTGTGATATCGGGTCTCGGTCGTGTTGCCATTATCGGTTTGGGTGATGCCTGCTGTGTAAGTGTTTCCGAACCGATCACGCGCAATCCGGTAAGCTACCGTTTTGTCGGAATAGGGGTCTTTTTGCACTTCGTTGTCATAGCGTCTGACTTGTGTGAAATAATGGTCGGTCACGTTTGCTTCGGTGATCGGATAGTTCCCGTAGTCATAGCGCACGACCGCCCCGTCGGGTTGGCGCTGAAAGCTGACGAATTGCGTCTTCGCATCGTAGCGGGTTTCCAAATAGCGATCGTCGTTATAGCGCACGAAACGCATGTTGTGTTTTTCGTCGTATTCGTAGCGATAGGTTGTGCCTACAACATTGGTCGCGCTGGTCAGATCTTTGCGCTCATTATATTCATATGTCGCTGTGCCGACGATTGATTCAAGGCGGGTGATTTGACCGGAGGCATTGGTCGATACCGCGATGCGTTCATCGTTGGAGCCGATGATTTCGCGCAGGTGCCCCTGCGCACTTCGCCGCAATCTGTAGCCCAAACCGTCTTGGCGCACGGTTTCCACCAGTTGCCCCTCTTCGTTGAACCGCTCGAACCCAAAAGAGCCACGCCGATAATACCCCCCCGGTTCTCTCACAAGAAAGACATCTGGCGTTTTAGAAGATGTGAGCCGTTCTCCGATTGCCAGATCACGATCAGGAACAAGATCAGCGGCAACAAGTTTGCCATGCAAACGCCGGCGTAAGGCCGCGTCTTTGATCAATTCAACCCGTGCCTCCTCAAGCTGGGCATCGGATGAAAACCATCCATCAGCCTCCATCGCGACCAACATTTCGCCTACGATCTTCGCCCGATCTGCCGCATCTAACCGCGCGGGGCGAAAGAAATTTTGCGCACCCGATCCGTTCTCGTTCAGCACTACAGTCCCGTCCCCCACAACGGTCAAAGCTGTGTCAAGATCCGAGCCCCATCCAAACCCGAAAGACAATACCTTGGTTGCCTTGGAGTTATATGTTTTTGAAATTTCCAATTCTGGCTGCCCGACGATCAGATCGGTATAGGAGATATAGAAATTACCATTTTTCTGATTAACCCCAGCCCGCGCCGTCAGCGGCAAGAGCATCAAGCTGAAAACGCTCGCGATCACAAAAATAAGGATGTATGCTCTGCCTACAGGGAAGGTAAACCGATTCATGCAATTTAGCGATTTGAACATGAGCACTCTTCCAGCTTAGATTCCAAAACGGTTGGCAAAGGCATTGTCACACCTTCAACATAGTGCGGGTCATCAAAATAGGTCAAGGTTATTGATCCCAACCTTATTTCCAGAAATCCTTTGTTTCTTGGCGGGATTGCTTCCCCGTTTGGAATGGGAATTCAAAAAGGAAAACGGATGGAACGACAGGCTAATCTACGAAAGCGCAATATTCTGGCTCTGGACTGTGGCGGCGTGCGCGGCATCATCACCTTGGCCTTTCTGGAGCGGATTGAAGTGTTACTTGCCGAAGCACGCTTGGGGAATTTAAACCAGCATTTCGATCTTATTGGTGGTACATCCACAGGCTCAATAATCGCCGCGGGCCTGAGCCTTGGCCTCTCTCCCAAAGATCTGACCCGATTCTATATGCGCCTTGGTCCACAGGTGTTTCGCAAACCACGCTGGCGCATCCGGGGGTTCCAATCCATTTTTGACGCGCGGATGCTCAAGGCGCAGTTGGAAGAGATCATCGGCGATGCCACGCTGGACAGTGATCGCATACACAATAGCCTCGCGATCATTGCAAAACGGATGGATACCGGAAGCCCTTGGATCGTGCACAACAATCCGAATGGCGCGTTCTGGGAGGATTCTGTGGACGGCAGCTATATCGGCAATCGCAACTACCGCCTTGCCGAGATCGTGCGCGCATCCACTGCAGCGCCTTACTATTTTTCCCCCGAACTGATCGAGATCGTTAAGGGAGAAGCTCCCGGATTATTTGTCGACGGAGGGGTATCACCCCACAATATGCCGGGGCTTGCCTTGCTCTTGTTGGTCACCGTCCCTAAATACGGCTACGACTGGGCAACTGGTCTGGACCAGCTTGATATCGTCTCGATCGGAACGGGCACATTCCGGCAACGGATGTCAAAAGGCGGCTTTCTCACGGAACTTGCTGCGAGCATGGCGATCAAGGCCGTCTCGAGCGTCATTGCAGACTGCGAGATGCATAATCTAAGCGTGATGCAATCACTGGGGGCCTGCAAATACGCTTGGAACCTCAATAGCGAAATAGGCGATCTGGCTGATTTCCAGCTTGGCCCAGCCCCTCTGTTCGGCTTTTCACGGTATAATGTGGGCCTTGAGCATGCGTGGCTCAAGGCAGAACTGGACTTAACCATCAGTGACAAGGAACTGGCCCTGGTTCGGGATTTCACGAACCCTGACGGGATGCAACTGGCCTATGACATCGGGAAGGTTTGCGCGCAAAAACAGGTAAGTCTTCAGCACTTTCTGTCTGACGTCAGCGCCTATGGGACCAAATAGCGTTATTTGTTAAGAGAGTGTTTCTGGCTCATCGTAACCACTGAGGAGTGGACGATGAAAAAGACAACAAGATACGCTATCCAACAGAGAGAACGGCGAACCCGCATCCGTCTACGAGCCTGTCGGAGACAGATGATCCCATAAGCCGTTCGACCAGATTGGACTTGCCCTTGCGGATCACAACAAGGTTTGCCTCGTTTTTCAGCGCAGCATTACAGATTGCCGTTGAAGCATCCCCGGTCGCTATCACGTGGGCGGCATTTCTGAAGCCGAGTTTTGTAGATATTGAAATCGCTTGGCGAAGGCAGCCATCGACATCGTTTTCAATGGTCGGTGGCATCGGTCCTGAACCCCCCTCAATTCGCGCGTAGTCCGCGAACCCCTCATCATGACCCTGCTCCTTGCCAATCGCGAGGAAGGTCAGCCTTGCTTCCAGGCTGCGGGCGAGCTGAGCGGCGCGTTCCGCCGCCCGACACGCTTCATCGGACCCATCGACCCAGCATAGGATATGATCGAAGGGAGAGGCTTTCAAAGGGGCATTCATGCCCCGATCCATGCTTGAAAGAGAAGACCGCTGACCAGCGACCCAGACAGCGCCAGAGCGACATAAAGGACAAAGACCGACCGTTTGGCGAGAGCCCAAACCGCGATAGCAGCAGGAAGAGACGTGACCCCACCTGCGACGAGAAAGGCGAGGCCCGCACCCGGTGCCATACCCTGCTCAACCAATCCCGACACGAGAGGCAGCGCAGCATAGCCATTCAGGTAAGCCGGAACACCGACTAACGTGGCCGTCAGGATCGAGCCGATCCCTTCGCCGCCGACTGCCCGTGCGACCAGATCGGCTGGCACAAAGGCGATCATCAGGGATTCCAGCACAAACGCCAAGGTCAGCCATTTCGCAAGGAACAGGGTCGTGCTGATTGCTTCACGGCTGAATTTGGCGCGACGGTCCGCGTCATGCCAAAACTTCCATACAGGGGGCTTTGGATCACGCACGCTGGACGCGCCGCATCCAGCATTGCCCACGCCTTCACGCAGTGGATCAGCGAAAGCTCCGGCCCGGGTGAGGGCGAGCGTGATGTAGCCTCCGGTCACGCCCAGGCCAATGGCTGCCATCGTTTTGGCAACTGCAAACTCGAAGCCGAGCACGCCAACGGTCAGTGCGAACATCGAAGGGTCGATCACGGGCGAGGCCAACCAAAATGCCATGACGGCCGAGAGGGGCACGCCCATTACGAGGAGCGCCGCGATCAGCGGGATCACTCCACAAGAACAGAAGGGCGACAACCCGCCGAAAGCAGCAGCCACAAGGATCATGGCCACCGGTGCGCCGGTAAAGGCCCGCGCGATCAGCCCATCGGCTCCAGTCGCGCCCGCATAGGCAGCAAGGCCGATGGACAACAGAAGATACGGAGCGGTCGCCAAAAGGGCCGTCATAACAAAGCCAAGGCTCTCGGCCCCTTGCGCAGGGTCGAATGCTGTCACAAAGGCCAGAATAGCGGCGGTCGTGAGCCAGACGCGGTAGTCTGTCCAAAGGCGACGTGCAAACACCGCACCGCGATTAGGATGAGGTTGGGTGGTATCTTTCATGACGGTATATCCAGTTTTATAGTTGTATTTGGGCTAGAAGAATCGGTATTTCTTATCATGCTGCATTCTCTCGAACGAGAGAGACCCCCTCACAACACTCTGCCGTCAGGAAGGTCAGAACCGACGCTATGGCAGTAAAGTCGGCCCTGTTCACCACCTCCCGTCCCTGACGTTCCTGGGTCACGAGGCCTGCTGACACGAGTGTGCGCAGGTGGTGCGACAACGTCGAAAGAGGCAGTTTGGTATGGGTTGCAATATCGCTGACGATCAGCCCGTCCTCACCCGCCCGCACGAGCAGACGATATACATCTAGGCGGGCTTCATGGCCAAGGGCGGCGAGCGCGCGAGCGGTTGTCGTTATGTCATTCATAGAGACCACATAACTAGTATATTAGTTATATGCAATGAATTTTGTTGAGCTCTGTCTAAAAGGTTTCCTGAGGTCGCTGTTCCGAACTAGCTAAGCCGACATTCGAACACCGCGCAGCATCGGTCAAAGAGGGCTCATTGCCGACATTTGCTGCATTTACATAAGAACACAAAACAAATTTTTGCCCTGAACGTCCGTTTTCTTCTGCCAGTTTATCCTATTTCGCACCTGCGGCGAATGACCGGAATCCGCCCTTAGTGTCGATCGACACGAACGGCCCAAACCGGACCTTCGCTTCGACTTCAAATGCCGCGCTGCAGTCCGTCATTGCGGACATTCGTGCATCATTCAGCATTTTTGAAACCTAAGATATGATAAGCGGACATACCGCACGCGTGGCGAAGCAGGATGTGTTCGCCTGCATTGAAATGCTCGACAACCCAAACCGTAAGCACACCAACAATGTCATATTGTTGCCAGTTGATTATAGAACAGCACAAAAGAAAATGAACACGGCGGTCGTTTATAGAACTAGAGGCTATTCACCTAGCCTTTGGCGTATTAAACGATTTTCGACTTCAATCTGCCCAACACCCTAACGAATGCGCCGAGATCTAGGTGCGAAATTCGACTTTTACAAGCCTAACACGGTGCCAATCATCAAGGTGGCGCATTGTGGATATTGACGGCCTATGGTGTAAATTTCAGAGTTAAATTATAATCCAATGTGGGCCGTGAGATACCTTTGGGAACACGAGGAAAACGGCCAGATCGTTTAACGGCCTCAAGGGCGGCGGCATCGATCACAGCAACGCCTGATGATTTCACGACAGAGACAGATTTAAGATGACCGGTCGTTGCGAGTGAAATGCGGACGACGACGGTTGCCGCTTTATCCGTGCCGCGTGGATACCGCATTCGGCTATGAACGCGCGCGTTGATTTTTGCTTGCCATGCGGCTTCAAGGCGTTTGGACTTCCCTGATGTCGCAGCGGGCGCCGCAGCAGTCGATTGCGCGGCTCCCGTTCCTCCACCGGTGCCGGTAGCACGTTGTTCTCTTTGTCCAGAACTGGGGTTGGGCTGAGGCTGGGCTTGTTGCGCAGCGGGTTTTACTTCTGGCTTTTGCAATGGCTTAGGGGTTGGTTTTTCGACGACTTTGGGTGCAGCAGGCGTAGGCGGCGACGGCGGTGTTGGCACATCTTTGGGCGGTGTTGGGGCCTCAAGAGCTATAGGCGCTTGCATGGTCTGCGGAATGGTTTGTGAGAAGTTGGTCGTCTGTATTGGCAAAGGGATTGCATCTGGTAACGGCGGTAACTTCAAGCCAAGCGGTGCGATAGACGTCATCGGCGGTGCATCCCATGTGTCTACAAGCGTGCTCAAGCTCTGGGAGGCTCCGACAAGGGTGACGGCGCTGGTCCCTTGAGTTCCGCCGGAGCTTGCGCTTTGCTCGGTAGAGACGAACGCCACAAGATGCAATCCGACCGCGGCGGCTCCAAATACAATTGCTTCGGCCGCCCATTTCATTGTGATAGCCCCATGGAAAGGCGTGTTGGCAGTTGGTCTTCTAAGCGGGTATAGAACATGTAATCAACGCAGGCAGCACAATGACTAAACCAGAAAAAGTTGACTACAAACAGTTCTTTGGCGATAGCGATCCAAGGATTGGCTACAACCGCGTATGGTTTTTCCTGATGCGAGCTCACCGAAAACTGCAGCCGCAGATCGCCAAAGTGCTGCGTGATCAGGGCATATCTGATCCGATTTGGTATGAAGTTTTGCTTCATGTCGAGGAGGCTGGAGAGCAAGGCCATCTTATGGCTGAACTTGAGACAAAACTGTTCGTAACGCAGTATGCTCTGTCGCGCCACATCACGAGGATTGAAAAGGCGGGATATATTCGCCGTGCTTACCTGTCGGACGGCCGGCGCAGGCAAGTGTTGTTTGTGACGGACAAAGGTCGTGGTTTGCATGACCGTATTTGGCCCGCCTATATGGAGGCGATGCAGACTGAACTGTCGCCTTTGATGAGCTGCGATGAAGCGTATGAGTTGGCATATATGATGCTGCGGATGTTGCCCCGCGATGGACCGGAAGAGTGAACCGCGGGGCATAAGCTTAGAATTCAATCGTTGCGATGACTGAGATCGTACGACCTGGCTCATCAAGTGTCGTGAGGCTAGAGTAGAGATCGCCATAATCGCTGCCGTAAGTGGCGCGGTCTGCATAATCCACGTCAAACAGGTTGTTGATTTCAGCACGGATTGTCATGTTAACGAGGCTTGTTGGCGGTGTGTATTCCGCAAAGACGTTCACAACTGTATAGGCCGGTGCTTCAACTGTGTAAGCGACGCCCGTGTCGTAAGCGAGCGCTGCATCGATGCTACCACCGACAAGCAGATTTGCGTTTGGCAGTTCTTGTTGAACTTCCAAAGCAATAATGTCGCCCAACGGCATGCCGTAGTCGAGCAAGTCATAGCTCGCGACCAGTTCGCCATCAATCAGGCCTTCAGAACGTGTGAAGGAAGCGCGCGCGAAACCATTGCCCCAATCGTATGTGCTGCTGAGGTTGAAGCCACGTGTTTCAAAGTCGATGTTACCATCATCGCTACGTGCGTCTGTGATCTGAGTTTTGAACAATTCTGCACCTAGCGTCCAATCACCTGCGGTGTAATCAGTCCCCAGAATGAAGTTTTCAGACCGCGCCGATTCCAAACCGCTGTAGTCCCAGTCATAGGTTGGGCTGTAGGCGGCGCGGTCCCAAAGGTCGTAGTTATCGGCAAGTTGAATGCCGCCAAAGACGTTTGAATAGCCAGCGTTCACAGTCAGACCCGGGGCGACTTCATACACGGCAGATGCGTTGCTGCTGAGACCCGAGACGCTGTCTTCGTAGTCATCATACGCGCCAGAGAAATCTTGCCAATCAGCGCGCAGGCCACCGGATAATTTCAAACGCTCAGTTGGTTCAACACGGGCTTGTACGAAGAGACCAAAGTTGGTTTTTTCTTCTTCAGCTTCAAAAGTGGTGCCATCTTTGTAGTTGCTGGTTTGGTTGATGAAGTCCGCTCCAACAGTCAAAGTGCTGACATCAGAGAAGTGGAATACGTTTTGCACTTTTGCATTGAGCGTGCGGGTTGTCCCTTGGCTGTCTTCGTAATTGGGCGCATCAACCGTGTTTTCAGAAAAGCCGATGGATGCAGAAGGATCCCACATGCCGCCGCCATTGGTATTTTCATACTGCAAGGCGATCGTTGTACGTGTGGTGTCGTACTGAATTAAGTCACTGCCCGTGTAACCGAAGTTTGCTTTCGGGTTGCGCAACCCAGAATCGCTTGCTTTTTGCGCGGAGAACTCTATGCGGTGGCCCGCATCGGATTCATGCGCGAGTTTCACCAGAGCGCTTTGAAGATCGGTTTCTGTCCCAAGCTCTTCTTCGCCGCTGCCATCTGTGTAGTTATCGCCAGATGCGCGTTTGAAATACCCAAGCGCCTCATAGCCATCTTTGCGCGCAGCAACGGTGGTCGCGATTGTCGCCGTGCCGCCATTATCGCTAAAGCTTATGCGGGTGTTACCACCGAAATTGTCTCCATCTTCAAGGATATCGGCAACGTCCACAGTTTCCATAACAACAGCGCCGGCCACTGCATTTGGCCCAGCATCAGCAGCTGCAACACCAGGATCAACACGCACTGACTTCATCAAGCCAGGATCAAAAGCGTTTGAGCTTGCGTGGTGGAATACGCGGTTATTTTGAGACACACCGTCGACCGTCACAGCAAGGTTCAGCATATCGACGCCGTTAACGAAAATCTTTTGTGCAATAGGGATACCGCCACCAACTGAAACAGAAGAAAGGCCTGCGAAGAGATCTTTCAAGTCACCCATAGCTGCGCGCTCAAGTTCAGCTTCAGACACATAAACGGATGCTGCGTGATCCGCAGCATCGCCCAATGGATCGGCGCGCTGCACCTCAATTGGGTCAAGGGACACAACGTTTTGCGCGAACGCAGTCGTCGCCGCACAGATTGATAGAGCCGTGCTGCACAGCAAACGCGCAGCAGAATTGGATTTGTATGCCATGATACACCCTTCCAAATAGATTGAATTTTGCTGGAGTGATGCCTCTGGCTTGCCTGTCAGGCGAGGTTTTAGTAGGCGTGCGGACCTTTGCATGCAAGTGCATGTCATTAATTTTTTACGCATATCACGTAAATGCAACACATTTAGAGCGGGCCGTGATGCGCAACAAAAAACTGTTCTCCTTGAGCGTGTATTTGGACATCGGTACCATAAAGATCCGACAACGATGAGGCGTTTGCCACGTCTCGTGTTGGGCCTGAAAACGCGACCTGTCCATTTTTCAAAGCGACGATGTGGTCTGCCCAAGACATTGCGAAATTGAGATCGTGCAACACGATGACGATGCTTTTCCCATGTTGGGCGGACATTTGTTTTAAATGCGCCATCAATGCGCGTGCGTGACGCAAGTCTAAGTTGTTGAGCGGCTCGTCCAACAGGACCCAATCCGTGTCCTGAACAAATCCCATCGCCACAAAAGCACGTTGCCGTTGCCCTCCTGACAGCTCATCGACAAACCGGTTAGCAAGAGGTTCAAGATCAAATTGGCTTAGCGCTTCGTCTATTTTATCCACGTCTATCTGTGTGGGACGACCGTGGTTGTGCGGCCAGCGGCCAAACCCGATCAGATCTCGCACGCGCAAGCGGCTGGCAACGCCGACGTGTTGGCTAACGATGGCCATTTTGTGTGCCAAAATACGGGGGTCGGTTTGTGTGACATCAAGTCCATCAATCTCAACGGTGCCCGTCGTCGCAGTGGCTTGCCGCGCAATGATGTTCAAAAGGGATGATTTTCCAGCGCCATTTGGCCCGATCAATGCGGTGACCTTACCCTTAGGTAAAGCCGTGGTAACATCCGAAATAATAGGCGTATCGCCAATTTTATAACTGACATGCTCAATAGAGATCATAGGGTTTTTCCTCGTGCCAGAAGAATAAGAAATAGCAATCCACCACCAAATTCGATGGCCACCGAAAGGGTTGATTGAAGGCGCATGATGCGTTCGAAATAGGTCTGCCCAACAACCAAAACCAGAGCTGAAATGAGAGCGGCTGCGGGTAAGATTAACGCATGTCGGTGGCTTTTCATCAAACTGTGCGCGAGGGTCGAAACCAATAAACCTAGAAAGGTGATCGGCCCAACAAGAGCGGTCGACACCGATACCAGCGCAGCGATGACGCACAATGTGGAAAATTGGAACCGGTCGTAATTGATACCCAATCCACGTGCCGTATCACGGCCAAGGGCAACAACATCCAGAACGGCACAGCGGCGCGCCAGCCAAATGCCGATCATGACAAGGACCACGACGGACGCGATCAATTCAATGCCGTTGATCGCGCTAAATTGAGCGAACATTGCGCCTTGGATATAGGAGAATTCAGATGGGTTGATCATCCGTTGGAGAAAGGCTGAAATTGCTCGGAACATCAGTCCGAACACGACCCCAACAAGGATCATCAAGTGGATATCTTTTCGACTGCGTCGCAGGATCATTCCAAACAGAGCAACTGCTGCGACGACCATCACCAAAGTATTTGCAGCAAACAAAGTGAGATCGGAAAGCCCAGCGTACCCAACCCCGCCTAAACTAAAAACGAAACTGGTTTGCACCAACAAAAACAAGGCATCAAACCCCATGATCGAGGGGGTCAAAATGCGATTTCCCGAGAGCGTTTGGAAGAGAACAGTCGCCAAACCTATCGAGATGCCAACTGATATCAGGGCCACTAATTTGACGCTACGAAGCTCTAGAATGAACCAGATACGCCCTGTTAATCCCCATGTTAGAAACACGCCAGAGGCCAAAGCAAGGCAGATGAACAGAACGATGAGCCGTTTATCAAACATGTGACCGCCGCCCTAGCAAGAGCCACAAAAACACAGCTGCGCCCAAGATGCCGAAAACCGTGCCCGCTGGGATTTCATATGGAAAGCGCGCAACGCGTCCAACAATATCGGATAACAGAACGCAGCCAGCCCCAAGCCCCGCCACGACTGGCAGGCTTTGACGTAGGTTGTCCCCCATGATCCGCGAGACAATGTTGGGGACAACCAACCCGACAAATGGCAGCATTCCGACGGTCACAACAACCAGCGCTGACACCAAGGCAACCGTCGAAACACCGAGGGCAAGCACATAGCCATACCGTAGGCCAAGCGCGCGGCTTGTGTCGCGTCCAAGCCCTGCTACAGTGAATTGATCTGCAGAGAAATATGCGAGCAAGGTTAGTCCGCCAGCCAACCAAAGCAGTTCATATCGGCCTGCCAAAACGCCTGAGAATTCACCGCTCATCCAAACGCCAATATACTGAATGAGATCGGCCTGATAGGCGATGAAGGTTGCCCCCGCGCCAAGAATTCCGCCGTAAATCAAGCCAACAATAGGGATCATTAGCGGGCGTTGGGGAGGTAATTTACGCACCAAAAAAACGAAGCCTAAGACTCCCAGTAGTGCCGTGAGCGCGGCGACCGCCATCTTGGCAAAAATGGGCCACTGTGGTGCGAATAGAGTGACCAAGAGTAATCCCAGCATCGCAGATTCTGTCGTGCCCGTCGTGCCCGGTTCAACAAACTTATTGCGCACCAAAAGCTGCATAATAACCCCAGATACGGCCATGCTGGCGCCGGTCAAAAGAGCCGCAAAAGTGCGAGGGCCGCGGCTTATCAATAGGAGCTGCATTTCACTTGGATTCAACCAAAGGCCAGAAAATGTCATGTCTCCTACGCCAACGAAAATGCTCACCCCAGATAGGATGAGCAACGTTGCGATAGTCCAAGCATAAGGGCGTGTCTTATGCACCGCCGCCGAAACCTGTGATGAAGGTATCAAACGTATGCATCATCGACTGATATCCACCGCCTGCGATGTAAACATTTGCGGAATTCAGGTAGATAACGTTCCCATTTTGCCATGCTGTGGTGCCCGCAACCAATGCGTTGTCCAATGTCACGGATGCGGCGTCGCCGTCTTGACCGATGGCCGCTGCGCGATCGATCACGATCAACCAGTCAGGATTTGCTTTCGCGATGAACTCAAACGAAATCGCTTCACCGTGGGTTTGCTCATCAACACCTTCGACGGCTTCAGGCAAATCGAGAACGTCGTGAATCCAGCCGAAACGAGACCCCGCGCCATAGGCGGAAACCTTTGGGCCGTTGGTCATCACGATCAGGCCGTTCCCTTTATTCGCGGCGGCGGCTTTGGCTGCGGCTGCTTTGGTACGAAACTCATTGGCAAGATGCATGGCCGTATCTTCGGTGCCGGTCAATGTGCCAAAGGCGGCCAGACGGGATAGGGATTGCTCCATGAGAGTTGAGTTTTCGTCCGCCCAAATCGTCATATCAATCGTGGGTGCGATCTTGGAGAGAGGCTCAACTTGGCGCGAAGATCTGCCGCCAGCAATGATCAAATCAACTCCTAGGTTTGCGAGGCCTTCAAAGTCTGGTTCAAACAAAGATCCCACAGAAACGGCAGTGTCAGCAACATGATCGAGGTAGTCGATATAATGGGGCGTTGAGATCCCTGCGATGTCAACACCCAGCGCATCTAGCGTGTCCACAGCAGCCATATCTAGAACCGCAATAGATGCAGGCGACGTCGCGACAGATACATCGCCAGCGTAAGTTGCGATGGTGGTGTCGGAAAAAGCGGGTGATGACAATGATACTGCGGCGACAAGTGCAGTTAATTTGAATGCAATAGACATAAGGGGCCCTCTGAGGATTTGCGTATGAGGGCTGGCGAGAGGCTTGCATCATTTTGATCGGATATATTTCGTCATAAGCGAGTCGTAAAGCATAATCTGACTTAAATAGTAAGGATATATTTTCATCTCTCCTTCTCAATCTTGACAGTTTACATAGGATACCCTAGCTCGTACCCACCTCGTCTGAGGCACAGCCCGCCAGATTTCTCGGCCAGCCAAATTTTGCTCTGACATGTGTCGGGGATATCACAGCGCAGCAATAGATACGCTGCAGCAGGCAAAGGGGCTCGAGCATGGCATGTCATTCTAATTTTTTATCGTGTGGTGGCGCTCCCCAGCGTTCATCTCTCGGGGCCTGTGATCCGGATCGGCCACTTGCCGCCCCGATAGACCTCGCAATGTTGACTTATCTGTCTGTTGGAGGCCAGCCATGTTAGCCGCACTTCACGCGTTCTGGGACCAATCATGGTCTGGCGCAGTTGGCTTTTTGGCCAATGGCGGTCCCTCGATTTGGGCCATTGCAGGGTTATCTGTGATCACTGTGAGCTTGATACTCTGGAAGACGTATCGGCTGATCGTCCTTGGTGCGTGGTCCGGTGGGGGCCGCGTCAATCGTGCTGTCGCTCTTTGGTCGCAAGGTCAAGAGATCCAAGCCGCACAAACGCTGGCAAGCCGCAAGACAATCCGCGCAGTCCTGATCCGAGCCGCGATGGAAGCTCGCCTAGATGACAGTCTTGATCACGCCGCAGCACAAGCTGAAACTGGGCGAGTGGCCCGCGAGCAGCTGGCGCGCGCAAAATCGGGTCTTCGCCCACTTGAATTGATCGCGACCATCGCGCCACTGTTGGGACTACTTGGAACGGTTCTTGGTATGATAGCTGCATTTCAGGCCTTACAGGAGGCGGGATCTCGCGCTGATCCGGCGGATCTTGCAGGCGGAATATGGGAAGCTTTATTGACCACTGCAGCTGGCATGGCGGTCGCCATTCCGGCCTCAATGGCATTGACTTGGTTTGAAAGTATTATTGACCGCCTTCGCCTTCAGATGGAGAGCGCTGCGACGATTATATTCTTGCGCGCGACGTCAACGAAGCAGCCGCACCAAGCTGCAACCAAAACCGAGTGAGGGGCTAGGTGTATGGATTTTTCGCAGCCCCGAAAAGCACGTAAACCGAGTCTGACGCCCATGATCGATGTGGTGTTTTTGTTGCTGGTGTTTTTCATGCTCGCCTCAAGGTTTGGAATGGATATGCATATCCCAATGCAGATTTCAGGCGCTGGCTCGGGATACTCTGGTCCACCTCGTTTGGTCGATGTTCGGCCAGAAACGCTG
>NZ_JBPOEU010000036.1:0-24274 GCF_051251695.1 Maritalea sp.
GTGTATCTTTTTCCACAATTAGTGTTGCTTTCATTAGAACGTCAGCGTCAATCAATGTCCCATCATGATTGCGTGTTGTTTCGTACCATTCAACTTGCCACGTACTGCCATCCAATTTCGAAACCTGCCTGATACGAGTTGCGACAGATTTAGTCTGGTTTTTCACAAAGGGGTCATTTGCTCCACTGGTGAAATACCCGTTCAGCTTCTTCTCTGTTGCTGAACCTCCGGGAACCATGCAATACAATCGCGTTATGTTTCGTTTTTGCATGATATTGTCCGGCGTAACCCATCGCCAATGCTCAATGAATTCCTGTAATTCCGGAGCAGTGTTCCTATCTCCTAGTTCCATCGTATTTGTGAGTGGTCCGCCGTAAGTGACATTGCCGTTTTTGTCGACTTCAAGCACATATGGGTCTGTAGTGTTGAAGGCTGCGAAATAGACCACTGCGGTCGTCAGAGCGACAACCGCTAAACTGAGGAAAACGTTCGATGTTGTTTGTTTGGCGATTCGTGCATTCAACTGCGATGTTTTGGAGTTGTAGCCGCGTGTCAGTGAATCAATCAAGGAGTCGTTTTCCTTCAATTCACTTCTTTGATCATTTTCTGGATATTCAGAGTCGATGCCCATGGCATTACCAGGTTCCTGCTGCAGATTGCTCACTATGATTTATCCTTGTTTATGCTGGCTTTTTGGGCGTTCATGTTTGCTGCCATGCGACCACCCATAGTTCCGGAGTTGCCACCCGGGAAGACACCACCAGGTTTTTTCGTGCCCATCAGTGAGCCGGCCATGTCGGCTTTAGCAGAAGATGCAAGGTTGCCTAAGGTGTTGCCTGCTGCCTGGGCAAGTCCACCCATTCCAGACTTTGTGCTTTGTGCAGAACCTAATGATGCTGCAGCACCGACCGCAGCTCCCATACCGGCTGCAGAAGCGCCGCCTGTGGCAGCGCCCTGCGCCGCCGAAGTTGCTGCGCTCATTGCTCTAGAGGCCGTGATGGCTGCTTGGGTGTTTACCCCGCTCAACAAACCTGTTACCGCGTCAGGTGCGCGCGAGGCAAGGATGGCTAGTATGATCCCGAATGCGCATAGCGCCCATGCTTGGGTCATTGTATCGGCGGAATTAACTGTGTAGTCAACCATGACTGTATAACCAACACCAACAAGAACAAGCATGATAAAAATCTTTGTGCACGTCGCCAGAACGTACTTGATGTAAGCAACTGCGTACCCGCTAGTCCAGCGTGAACCGCCGAGTGCAAGAAGAAATATGCCGCCATAGCCGACGATGTAGAATTCAGCGAGGATCAAAGCCATGTTTGCTGCTACAACAACGAGCGCTACAAAGGTAATTACAGTTGCTGTGAAAATACCCAGTCCAGTGCCCATCTCCCAGACAGACCAGTTTGTGGCCGAGCGTTTCATAAGGTCGATCCCAAGATCTATTACCTTATCGGGACTCATAGCATTGAAGTTAGTCCCTCCTGCGCTTGATCCAAGCTGGACCATCGTATCGAATATCTGCTTTACCAGCGTTGGGCCATACCCTAGAAGCCAGAAGAAGAAACCAACAAACGCGATCCTGACAATGATCTCTCGAACTATCCCGTTCAGACCTTCATCGTTAAGTGCAGAGAGAACCAGTGTCCATGCAAACTCGATGAAAACTAGGCCCCAAAACGTCCCTTTAAGCAAATTTCCGATGCTCGTTTGGAACGCCCGCATTTGAGTGCCAAATTGACCGACGACGCCTCCTAAAATGTTGTCTTCTGCCATTTGTGCAGAAGCATCAGTTGCCAGTAGCAGCAACACGATCAATACTGCAAGTGGGAACGTAAACCCTGGTTTCATGACTCTCGTGAACATTGCTCTATTCCTCTGTCACGGGCGTGGAAGGGCTGCATCGTTATCCAAAATGGTTGGCAAGCCTAGGTCGCGATTGATCCAGCTATCAAAAGCCTCCTTCTCTGCTTTCATGGATTGCTTCATTGCAAAATAGCTAGCATTCAAGTTGCTTTGCTCCATGATGATCTCCTTGAGACTATGTATCTGCTTGATCTCCTCTACCGCTATTTCCTGACCAATTTGTAGTGCCTGCATTCGTCCACTGGCACTTCTGGACAGGTTTTGCAAAGTGCTAAGGCGAGCCTCAGACGTAGCAACATCTGCGGTATGGAGGCCATGAGCTTTCAATGTATTTTTGATGGTGTCGAGGTGTGATGTGCTCCAGTCTTCGAAGCGTTGATTCATATCACCGCGATCTATTCCACCTGCAGCTGTGACTAGGTCATAATATTTATCGAAACCACCAAATCTATCCCGCATGAAGGTGTCGAGATCAGCGTAGGTGTGCGCCAAGGCCTCCCCTTCTCTTACTACGTCCTCAATATTGCGCAGTATTGTGAACACGTCACCGACACCAGGTATGAGGTTAAAGTTGTTACCTAGTAGTTCGCCAATCTTGTTGTTGGCAAGCTTTTCGTAGTCCTGAATAGCCGCTTCAGCTGTTGAGATGGTGTCGCTTATTTGCTGAATTTTGGCAACGATAACTCCCGTCGCTGCCTGGGTTCTCTCTGTTGCAATGTCACCGGCAAATGCAACTGGCGCTATCAGAGATAGAGTGAAGAGTGTAATAAGAGATTTCATTGTTGCTCCTTGCTCAGCGTACCTTCAAAAGTAAAAAATGGAGGATTGCCGCCACGTAGGTTGACAGTGTCATCTGACCCGAATGAGAGGAACTGAATAAGACCGCCTTCATCCAATAGGTTTACATACGGTACTTCTATCGATGTGTCTCCAAAATACGGCCCACTCGTCAGACCTATCGGGTTGTCGAGTATTTGTACGTCCACAGGGAATTCCACAGACTCATAAAGCGAGGTAGGTAATAGGTTACTGTTCGGTTCATTCAGATCGTATACGCCATCGGTATCGGTGCACTGGTATACATTCTCATCGTCGCGATCATAGACAATGAGTTGTGTTACCGATGACTTGATGCTGGCATTCAATTCACATCCGAGTAGACGTGATGATGGCGCAACAGTGATAGACAGTTCCCATTCGCATTGACGATCTCGATCACTGTAGAACGCTGTGCCTGTATATTCTCCGCGTAGCTGCGTGTAGTAACTGTTTTCACAAAGGTCGCCGTTGTTAGGTCCAATATCAACCGTGGAGCTACCAGAACTACCACCGCAAGCCTGCAGTAATGGAACAGCGATAGCTCCGGTGAACAAGAATTTCATAGGAATATTCATGGTCGTGGTAGTCCTGCTTCGTTGCCCAGGATTGTGGGCCTCAATGGGTCTGGAGTGAGCCTCTGTATATCCACCACACGCCCTGTGTTCGTAACCTGTAATTCGTCCGCGTAGTCCAGAGCCATCATGTTCCCCATGTTGATTTCATGTTCCACCAGCTTATTCCACATTTGCGCAGTGTGGTTTTTGCTCATGTTGTCTATCTCCATAGATTGCATGCGTCCCACGGCGTTTCTGCTCATGATTGAAATCGCAACAACTTCGTCTGCATCGCTGGTTCTCGGTGTCCCGGTTGTAGAAGGTGCTGATGTCTGACTCAATTCGTGCATGCTTTTCATCGTGTCACGAAAGGTGTCGTTCAATGTCTCAGAGACTTCTGAGCGTTCTGCTTCCCATCGAGCGATGGTCAGTCTTGGTTTTGTAAGCATTTCATCAAAGCTGGAGAAGCGGTTCTCAAACTCGGCCAGTTTCGTTGCTGTATCAAAGTTACGACCAAGTGTCTTCGCTGAATCAAAGGTGGCTTTAATTGCTTCCAGGTCTTCTGCTATCGCGCCCCACTCCTCACCAAGAATCATGTTTGGTGTGTTCTTTACAGCACGTATCTTCTCTGCTAATACACGCATTTCAGCGATCTTCACAACACTTGAAGGGAGGTCTAGGGCTGAAGGGCATGTCTCGTCATACACAACTTCCCAAAACGGCAAGCATCTGCTGAGATCCAGGTACATGTTTTTCAGTTTGTATGGATCATTCAACAGAAGTAAGCCTGTACCGGCTGTACTTCTGGCAACAGTCTGTCCGATGCTTACAGCAATATCATCCATCATTGCCGGCAGGTTGACACCGCCGATAGTTCCGGTAGCGGTTGTTTTTACTGTCGCCAGGTATTGATCTATTGTTTGTGATGCTGAGGCTATAAGGTTGTTGACCTTTTTAGTTTCATTGATCCGCCATCCCGGTTGGTTCAGCCAAAGATGTGTATCTTCATTCTTGAAATCGCATTCCGTGGGCGTTAAAAGTGGACTGACGCAAACAGCATGAGCTGCAGGCGCAAGAAATGAGAGCAGCAGGACGCTAAAGTTCAGCTTCCTTCTAGGCAATGGTCTAGCCATTTTTCTCTCCAATTTTCAGGGTATTCGCTAATAAGAGTTTTCATCATGGCTATATCCTCTCTAGAGCCGCGCGCAACATACGAAAGCGTTTTCGGGCGAAGATTGAGCTCAAACATTCTTTTGCCGTTAGCGGAAGAGTAGTAATACTGCTTTTGCGGGATACCAGTGGCAAGTAGTTTCATCTCTGTTCTATTGAGGCCCAGAGTGTTCAGGTAGAACGGCCGGTTGATGTCTGATTCGACATCGGGATGAGGCAGTAATATTTTCGTAGCAGTGCTGTCAATGATGGTTTCCACAATGCCACTTTTCATGGCATCCACAATAGATTGTGTGGCCATGACTATTGCAACATTCAGCTTCGCCAGTTTTTTCAGCCAAGCCCGCAGCTTTTCGCGGAAAGTCGGATGATCGAACATCATCCAGCATTCATCCAATATGAGAAGTGTGGGACTTCCGTCTAGTGAACGTTCGATACGCTCAAATAGATACTCCAGCGTAGGAATCAGGATCTTCTCACCAAGTGCAAGTAGCTCTTGTACCTCGAACACCGTGAAGTTGTCTAATTCAGCAGTGTCTCTGTCCCCGTCCAAGATGTGTCCTGCAGTCCCATCTATTGAGTAGTAGGCCATGGCCTCCCGCAGGTCCTTGTCTTGAAGGTTCGATATGAATTCAGTGATTGTTCTTGAGTTGCTGTCTCGCAGTAGCTTTAACGCTTTTTCTATTGCTCTGTGTCTACCCGGTGTGATGTTCAGTCCTTGAAGTTCAATACAAGTCTCCACCCAGTTGACGGTTCTTGCAAGTTCAGATGGTGTATCGATGAACTGAAGTGGCATGAGGGTTACCGTCCTGTTGTTCTCTTCGCCATCAGAGCCTATTTCATAGTGATTGCCACCGACGCCTTGGCAGATAGCGAACATTGACATTCCAACGTCAAACGAGACTACTTTAGCGTTTTTGTACTTGCGGAATTGCGCTGCCATGATCGCGAGTAAAGTAGATTTACCTGAACGAGTCACGCCAATTACCAGCGTATGTCCCAAGTCGTTCACATGAAGATTCAATCGGAACGGAGTGCTATTGGGAGTTTCACATTGAATGAGCGGTGGAGAATATTTCGGGTATTTGTTGCAAGAGCAAAACTCTTCGCCTGGCCACGTAGATGCAACAGGAAGTAGGTCTGCTAGGTTGGCGGTCGAGATTTGTGTCTTCGCGACATTCGCACCGGTATTCCCTGGTATTGAGCCAAGGAACGCTTCAGTAGCGTTCATTCTCTCTATCCGACCGCCAAATCCGTGCGCGTTCAGGAAGTTCTTGAAATACTCAGCTGATTCCTCAGCTTCTTCCAATGTGTCAGAGTAGATTACAAATACAGACGTGTATAAGCCTTGGTTTACGTCTCCGCTGCTTACTTCAGCTTGCGCCAACGCTGCATCAGCCACCATATTTGCGGCATCTAGGTTTATGCGAGGATTGGGGTTCTCTGTCAGTTGGTCTTTGGTAGATCGTACTTGTTGGCTCCACTTACGATGGTATTTCGTCAGTGATTCGACTGCTTCAACTCTATCCATATAGATGAAGCGTGTGCTCCAGCGATACCTCATTGGGCGTGAATCGAACACAGCAAGCATGGCAGGTGTGGTATGCGCCTGAATGCCCTCAACACTGACGATACTGATGTGCTGATCACCTACTTGTGGATTGAAAGATGGGTCAAAGTCCTGTCCGCATATCAAGCAATCCAGTTCAATGTTTCTGTCCGGTATTCGAACAGGACGCATGATGCCAGTGGCACAATAGTGTAGAAGTCTCGCAAAATCACAGTACTCGTGGCCTAACTCGTCTTTGTACGGAACGAGCTGTGTAACGGGGAAAAATGAACTCAGGCCACCTTGAAATTGAGACGCCGCCTTTATGAAATATTTGAGTTGTTTCTCTTCCAGAGACTCCTTGTTCGTCTCGGCACTACTGTCAATGATTGCGTCGTAAATTCTCTGTGATGCCTTCGACGGTGGCTTGTACATCAAGACTACAAAAGCGACAGTTTCAAAATGGGCCTCTTGTTCATGTACCGCTATTCTCCTCTCCTCGTCTATCATTTGACTGACTTCATCAGGGAAATGACAATCTTCGCGTCGTGGATAGGTATTTGTCTCTAGTCTCAGTGCCTCGGTCCAACTGGACCACCCGCGACCGAGCGTTTTCATGAGCTCATTCAGCCGATATGACAGCCAGTTCAGGTCGGTCGGGGATGATGACTCATGATCAATGCCAGTGTAGTTCCACGCGACCATCAGTTCACCATCTTTACATTCGATGATGCCTCGTTCAAAGTCGGCGTAGCGAGCGAACTGCATCAGATCGACATATGAAACCGAATCTGGATCGCTTTTGAACAGCCAACTGGTTAATGGGCTAGACATCTATGCGGGTCTCCTGCCTTTCTTTGCAGCTAAAGAGTAAGGATGAGTAGGTTTGTACGTTCGTCTGGCTGGATAAAAACTCTTGTACTGTAGTGATCGTCGATAGACCTCTGTAGCTTGCGGATGATGCTTTGCGGCTTCTCGGAGGCCGCCTAGGCCGACCAGTATTATCAATATGCCCAAGATAGTAGTGATGATAGAAATGCCGCCAAGGATCAGCATTAGGCCCATCAACAGAACCAACAAAGCGGGTGCTCTTTCAGCGCCGAGCACTGTGGCGTGGCGCACTAACGAACGTCGCCACGCTGCTACTCGCAAAGTTGTTTCATCTTCCATATTTCAAATCTCGTATTCAGGTACAACACTGGAGGAGAATAACTCCAGTGTTGTACTATGTTGCGATGTAACTAAACGGAAACCGATGATCCGCGTACAGAAGTGCGAGTAGCATCCTTGGCTGTGCTTCTCATTCTGGACCACATGTAGCGTTGCAATGTCGCAGCAATCGAGGCAATGGAAAGCAGGATGAAAATCGCAATTGCCTGCATTGTGGTGATGCTCGATGTGGACGCTGCACCTCCGAACAAGGAAGTGACAAGCGTAGTCACAAGCACCAGTCCTGCTATAGCGATTGTCAGGAAAACCAACGTCTTTCCGGCACCGCTCAAGTCATTGTTGAATGCCAATGTTCCGAATGCGGTTGCCAGAGCAACTATTGCCACACCATAGGCCCAAGGCCCTGTTATTGATGTGCTGAGAATGCCAATGGCTGTATCCCAGGGCAGCGTTGCTGCTGTAGAAGCAGCGAAAGCGCTGCTGCCAAAGAGCATCAAGCTTGCGGATAAGATGAGCTTGTATATTTTCATGTGTATATAGCCTGTATGAATTAACGTTCAATTGATTCGTAATCGTATTCATCACTGGATGCATCAAAGCCAGAGACTTTGACAATTCGCGGAATCGTACGAACATCGTCTGCTTTCGTGATGTTTACCAACACATGTACTACATCCGCAACTGTTTCACGAATCCAATCGCGGCCCATGCCTCTTGCCTCATCACTCTCACCGCACATACGCTCAAGACGTTTCAGACCGTCCAAGGCGCCTTTGTCAGAGTGAATGGTACACAAGCCCCCTGAGTGACCTGTACCCCACATTTTTAGGAGTTGGTACGCTTCTCCACCCCGAACCTCGCCAACTACGATTCGTTTTGGTGTCGCTCTAAGAGCGCGTCGCAACATGAGTTGCATGCCAACTTCAGGTGACGTTACCCAGCTCAAGCTGTCTTTACTAGAGACATTCAATTCCTTCGTGTCCTCGATGGTCAGCACCCTGTCATCCGGGGTCAGCTTTGCCATTTCTAGTAACAGAGAATTTGCCAAGAATGTTTTGCCGGCAGCAGTGCCTCCGACAATGACGATATTTCGACGGTCTAGAATTGCTTGCTGAAGTATTTGAAATTGCTTGTCCGTCATAACGCCGGTAGAAACAAATACATCCAAGGGCTGAACAAATTTAGCGTGTTTTCTTATACGCATACTTGGCGCGCTTACTGTGGGAGGAATTTCACCACTGATGCGGCTTCCATCTAGGATGAGTACACCGTCTATGTAAGGTCGGCGGTGATCTATAACTTCATTCATTGTGGATGCAACTGTTGATAGAAAGCACTCGACTCTTGTTGGCGGGAAGGATCCCACCCTTTCGCGATCTGAACCCGCACGATCCACAAACACAGATCCGTCAGGATTAACCAGGATTTCCTGAAGATTGTCTTCTTGTAGAAGATCCCACAGGAAGCCTAGTTCTCGCTTCAGTTTTTCATGTGTACGACGCTCTGTGACCGAATATTCAGCTTCGATGGATTCAGAAATATCAGATATGGGGCGTTCAAGGATTGCCGTATCATTCATTGTTTTCGTTCCACTGTTGCATTTCAGAGTCGGTTTGTGCTGACCAAGAACCTTCGATCGTCCATGGAACATCTAGTTCAGAGTATCTTGCTTGATAACTTTTTTGATCGACAAACCGCGTCCACACCTTATCGACGTAACCATTCGTAAATCCGTAGCTCATTGATCCGGTGTTGTATAGGCTCAATGCGACTTTGAGAGCATCATCACCTGTGTATCCAGCTGCTTTTGCGGTTTGAATGTTCTCGACAAGGATTGTCTCTCCAAGACCAATGTTTACACATGGTTCATAGGCACTTTCTATAGTGTGCCCCAAGCGCATTACATTGAATGAGTTGATTCCCATCAAGCCGATATCCACTGAATAGCCATTGTCAAGAAAGTGCGTGGCTATCTCGATAGAACTTTCAACTGAGGTCGGCCGAACCCTATCGCCCTCCCATTTGTTTACGTTTAGTGCCTCAATTTTTCCAGACGATTCCGTTGTCATTATCGCGCTGATTAGCCCGGTGTCAGCGCCCAGTGTTAAACATGAGCTGATTAGTGCGATACTTATCATTTGGATACTTCTGAATAATTTACCGCTATAGCCACGTTTTTGCGGTATAGAGCGGACCAAAGATGAGCCTGCTGTGTCAGTCGTTTGTTAAGGCTTGGACTTTTTGACCAGCCCAGATTTGCAGCCCATACCACTACGTGATCTGCGGATGAAAATCGGTTGATGACAAGCCATGTATTGGCTATTTCGAAACAGATTAGCGCTGCAATAGGCTGCTCCACACGTTCTGGCAACTGTGTAGCACTTACCGCCCTTGATTTTCTGCCAAAGGAAAGAGGCAAGGGAGAGGCTTGAGCGTATACGGTCTCACCGCTGGTACCGGATACCAGGACATTGACATAGCTGATGTCTGAAACCCAAGCTCGAGAACCACCAATTATAGATTTTGATGTGTGAGATAGAATTTCCCCATCTGATTGTTGCCATTCACCATAGATAGATTCCGGCCACACGATTGTTCGTTCGAGTAATGCCTCGCTTCGTTCGAGTTCTTCATGCCGCATAACCATTCTGAATGCTTCGTGTTGCATGTCGGACGGCATGCCACGGTATGTAGAAATACCGATTACTCCATCGTTTTCTAGGGATGGTGGCTTTGCAATAGCGTACGAATTGCAAAGGAGTGATAGGAAGGCGACACCTGCGAACTGGATTCTGCTTGTTCGTGTGATCTCGTATCCAAGCAAGCTGAATACGCCGATCAGTAGAAGCATAGCTGCAATACCAAAGTTGCCTGCACCAGGAAATAGAATTCCAGCAAGCGCAATCGGAGTAGCGATGCTTACAGTAGAAAAAGGCGGAATAGACAGAGCTACTACTGATGAAATTGTTGTCCATGGGCGCCATTTTGGGGAAGCGGACAACCCAATTGCAATCACGATTGAATTGATAGTGGCCGGTATCAGCCAACATACAAACGACCATTGAAGGCTTTGCGAAAAATCAAAAGCAGCCAGGCCCGCAGGTAGCAATGCGATAGCGTAGAAACAGAACGCCAGAGCAGCACTATGGATGAGTCCCACACCACTGGAAATTGGAAAAACAAGCAAGATAGACAGCTGTGACCATGGCGGTCCAAACGCATAAAGTGTCCCGCAAACCATCAACAGTAAGCTGCGCATCAGAAGGTCCATATGGGCACCACTTTGAACATGACTAATGAGCGATCTACTGACCCGAAATACCTAGAGTCGAAGCTTGCTTGAAGATGGTCTGATAGCAACCAAACATGCCTGCTATCAGTCAACTCCCCCACTGCCGGAATTAGTTTTCTACCAGAAGAATCTAGCTTGCTTAGTGTTGTGTTTTTCACAGGCGTACCGTTGACATAAACCATGTCCTTAACCTCTACATAGTCGCCTTCTACCGCCATGACTCTCTTTATTACCGGAGTATGACCGTTGCAATTTGTGCTATTCGCCAAATACCCTCGCTCCACTGCCAGCTTGGCTGACTCATTTGGGATGCAGGACATTACTAGGTCAAATTTGTCCCAACCGCCGACTTGCTTTTTGTAAAGCCCGATAGGAAAGCTAGGGGTCAGGTTCACGCGGACCCCGAAGAGCATTAGTAACGCGACTATCAGCGCCGCATTTGAGACGATCATGACAATGAACAGCGATACGCTTTCAGCTCGACCCTTATCCATTTCCCGCACCTAGATTTTGATTGCTGGATGATCCTGTAGTCGTTGCCGGTGATTGTCGTGTGTTGTTGCAGATATCTGAGACTGTAGGAGGCGGTATCTTCGATCTTCTTAGAAGCTCCTCATTGAAAAAATAGGGTGTTTGAACGCCTTTGATTGGTGGTTTTCCAGTCATAAATATAAGCGCATCCCCTGCTTCGGTTAAGCGCTGTTCAGAATCTACAGTCGCAACCTTCATTCTTGATATTTCGTCAGGGGTTAGTAGAGGACGTCCATGTATGCCTTCGTTCTTGTTGCTCGAGTTCGGCACTATCCCCATGGTCTTCGTGGATGAGCTTCTGGTGTGCTCTGTGATAGTGGTTGTACCCACCATGGTCGAGAGCAACTGTGCAGTTTTTGGCTTGTTCGGGGTGTAGGCTATTTTTACTGTCGTATTGGACGTGAAAGTTTCGTACTGCCCATAGAGTCTGTTTAGAGATTCTACGTCTTGCAGAATAATCAATGCTTTGAGACCATAACCACGCATCACATCCATTGACTGTTGAACCACTGGTAGTGCAGGCAAGCTTGAAAACTCGTCAAGCATCAGAAGTAGTTCTCTACGCATGTTGCCGTAGCCTCCTGTTTCTTCAGTAAGCTTTCTGTACAGGATGTTGATGAACATGGATATGTAGTTAGATAGCCTGTCCCGGTCGCTTGGTCGGAGGACCAGGTATAGATCCGTGGGGTTCTCTTCATCAACAAGGTCAAGTATTTTGAAATCACTTCGTTCGGTTGCTGCTGCCAGGATAGGGTCGCGGAATTTACTCAGTGGTGTTGTCATGGAAGACAGAACAGCATTGAATTCCTTGTCTTCTTTTGCCGCCTGCTCAGTGGCTATTTCACGAATTACCTTAGATACAACAGCAGGCCCTACCTGAAACTTGGTCATCTCAAGGAGGTATTCCTTGAAAGGCAGTTCCGGATTTGTTACCTGTGAAAGAAGGTAATTGACGGAAGGGATAGGGCTACCATTCTCGTTCGCCATAGTTAACTCATATAGAATTACCCCTACTAGTAGCGATCTAGCAGATTGTTCGAAATGCGACTTGTTGTCTTCTCCTGATTGTTTTGGGCTGCTCGGTATCAGGTACTCAGCCTGCATCTGAGCTTCCTTTACAGCCGTATTCTTCTCTATATCGATTTCTTCTAGTGAATTGAAACGAACACCTCCCTTCTCCATCTGAGAGGGGTCATGAAACATGACGCGATGACCTAATTCGTACTTCCTGTAGCCTGCGCTGTTCTTCCACAAATCCTTTTTCAGGTCGACCACGAAAGAAGAGCTTTCGTAACTATTCAGATTCGGTATTGCGAGTGATACTGACTTGGATGAGCCCGACGGAGCGAAGGCAAGGACAGAAACGGCTCCCGTATAGATTAAGTATTCCGGTACAGTTCCTTTCTTTGCATCGGGTTCAAGCCAGCCACCGACGATCAATGATGTGCCTGTAGGGTTATTGTCGAGAAGACCTGCTTCCACACAGTCCTCACGAGTGGCCCATTTGGCAGTGCCGTGTCCGTCTTTCACCTTTGGCCTGTCTAGGGTCAGTGAGAGCAGTCCGATACCCGCCACAAAGGTTGCCGCGGCCGTCAGGACGCCGAGCCCCCAAGCTTGCATGAGTGCCATAGGGTCGGCGGAAAGTGCCACTGGCGACCAGCGGAACGCGTCTAGAGACGAGCTTAAGAAGGCTGTAAATGAGCTATCCTGTTCGATATTGATATCGAAGAAGCTCACCAATGAGCTTCGTACAGCTAACACGCACAGCCAGAGTGACAGGCACGCCAAGACACTAAGGTAAACAACACCCCTAGAACTTCGCAATCGCTCATCTACTAGTTGGTGCATACTGCCGTTTCCACGTAAGCCGCCACTTTCATGCGAATGTCAAGTTCAAAGTCAAATAAAAGACTCGACCGATTTCGCAATATGAAGTGTATCAAAAATGATGCATACGATTCTATCATTTTTGATAGATGTAATGCAGGCTACAGTAGTGTAGCTATTTACACCACATTTCCGGTTGCGGTTGCGACTAAGAATCGCTCAGTGATGTCTGTTTATCATCATATATATCAACAGGTTAACGTGAAAAAAGAACCCGTATCCGCCGAGACAGTAGCAGTCGCATGAATGTCGAAGATTCAGATGTTCTGATCGGCTCGCATCAGCTCATAAGTTCGATCGAAGCATTTTCAGAGTCGGTTGCTCAGTTCCTTTTGCCGGTGATCATTTTTGTTGGCCACAAGGATGCTGTTTTCGAGTCCCTTCAACGCAGTTACGCAGGCCTCATTCATGAGAAGAAGTACAGCGGTGCGAGAGCTCACCTGGTCATCTTTGAGGAGGTTCCTTATCACCTGATGACCGATGATTGCCAACTTCCGCCAGATACTGCATATATATTTTGCCTTGATGAAGACCAGGCACTCGAAAGTGTACAGCTCCAGTTTCTTAAGACCCGCATGTCTGTCCGGCTTATCAAGCCGGATGCAGAACAACTCATATGGCATATGAAGAGTCTTCTACTCCTGCAGGATGTGGCCTACGCGAATGGCAGTGAGTTTTTTCCCTCGATGCTATCTGTCGATGCTGACTTTCGTGCAGCTATAACAAAACTCATTCTGTCAGTAGTCGAACTGCAGTCGTGCGTTGTTCGCGTCGACTCACTGGAAATGCAGCGGGACCTGCAAAGCTTTCTGTTCGACATGCTTCCTAGTGTCATTAGACCTTATACATTCAATGTTAGAGTTCCTGATTTAAATCTATCCAGCCTTCCAACGGATCGCATTTGTCTTACCACTCCCCGGTGCGATAGCAACCGTGAGATGAATGACTTGATGAATTCCACTATGCTCAATGATGCGATTGTTCAAAAGCCTGTAATCGCTATCGTGGCCAACACAAGTGCTTGGGAGCCAGATGACTCAGATTTAATCTCACCTATAAACATTCCAACACTAGAATCTAAAACAATCGACGTACAACTCCTCGCTTATTGGTGTTCTGCTTACCGATCCAATGTCGGAGTTTCACCGATGCAGTATTCTCATGGCCAGGTTGAGGAAGCACTTAGAATTTCTAAGTTCGATAGACATGAATTCCTATCATCCCTACTTAGCCTAGGACCGGAGCTTGAAACAGCTGAAGATTCTTTTACAAATTTGATCTCACAATATGAGCGTTTATCTATAGATGATGTATTTGGAGAGGCCGAACAAAGAGTCATGCAGAAACTTCGCGGTCGAAGCCTACTTGTCGACTCCGCTAGTGCCGCCGCAGGCATCCCTAAGGTAACTTTCCACAAGCGAATGAAGCGTCTCGGTGAGAAGCAGACATTGATAGGGCTTCTCTCAAATGAACACAGAATCGAATAGAACGTTCGATGTATGCGAGAAACTTTTGCCTTGGCATCGTATGCATACTGCTGATTCATTACACGAATAACGCTGTTGCTGATACGTTCATCATCACTACTCCTGAGTATGCGGACTCAGCAGCCATTGCAGCCATTGAGGCTGGGATCATGGAAGAGGATCCAGGTGCTAAGCTGATACTAAGCTCTGAAATTCCAGCACACTTGGCCGAAGCCGATGCAGGAAGCAACTCAGTCATCATTCTAGGAGAGGAGATGATCGGAAAAATATCCGAGATGTCGCGTTCTCTTCAAGCAGTTGCCGGAGGTTTTTACGGGGCTATAGATGCCCGGCCGCAGGTACCTACGCTTTCGCTTGATCCTGCTATATCAGTGATTGTGAGGGAAATCCAAAAAACAGGATTCTCCCTTAAACGCTTGGCCACCGTTACAACCAGTCGGGCCGCTACGGATCAAATTAGAAGCAGGTTTGCTGATGCGAAGTTTGAGAATATTGGCCTAGATGTTATAGAAGCTGTAGACGAGCGTTCAACCGCGCGCGCATGGTTTGATTTATTGAAGAAGCTGAATCCAGTTTCAGATGCGGTATTGATAATGGATGATGGTTTCTTAGAGTCGTCTGGCTCTTTCAGGCATCTGATAGAAAGCTCATGGGCTAGGAACATACTCGTCGTTTCGGTAATACCTAAGTATGCACGTCGCGGTGTTTCTATAGGCTTCGTTCCGGATCTACGCAGCTATGGCCGGCAACTTTATGCGATGGCGGAAGTTGCACAGAAAACTGTGCCTTTATCTGGCAACGATATGCAATTTGTCGATCTTCGTGTTCTCAAGCGTGTTTTCAATGAGCGTACGATTAACCACATCAATATTCGGATGCCCGGTGACTTGGACCGTCTGAAGCACACAGACCTGGTGCTCCGATGAAGCGTCAAACACGCCGGACATTTGCAAGTAAGATACTGAGAGGAGTGTTACTCATTACTCTCACTAACCTCATATTTGTTATCGCTGTTCTTGCTTTTGCGCGGCCAACTCTTGTTGACGGAATTACATCAGCATACTTGTCTAGTCTTGGTGAATTCATCAAGGAAGATGCTCGATATGCTCTTCTGGTGCGTGATGAATCAACAACTGAAACCTACGTAGCTGGCATTGCTAAACTGCCGTGGATAGAGGTGTTTGAGATACTTGACGAAGAAGGTCGGCGCCTCACCATTCTAGGTGAGACTAATTGGAAACCTGATACCGATGAGTATGCCAACCATAAATCAATCTTCAGCGTCAATGATTCTTCTCATTTGATCGATAGTATTGTCGTCAGGGATCGTTCTGGTTCAGATGAAGTTATAGGGTACTTTCACATAGCCGTTAATAGAACGCCATTGAATCTGCAGGCGGATAGAGCCTATAACTTGATTATTGGTGCGATATTTGTTGGCTCTATTTTTATCTGGATGCTCACCTCCTCAATGGCGTTTAGGTCTACCAAGTCCATTCGACTAATGAACAGTGAGATAGGTAAATTGCAACCTGAGCATTCTGAACTGATCCCCATAGACGTTTTGCCCGATAGCGTTGAGTTCGTTAATGCCCAAGACGGCATCAATGCGCTCATTAGGCGTATGGGTATGTATCGTGACGACGTAGAAGGTCGGGTCCGAGAGCGGACCCTTGAACTTGCATCTTCACTAGAGAGGAACCGTGAGATTGAAGCGGTTCGCCGATCACTTATCATGAATCTCTCACACGATCTCAAAACACCGTTGACCGCGAATCTAGGCTATATCAACCTTGCTATAGAAGAGTTGGAGGATGGGGGCGAGACTGGGGATTTTGAGAAGAGCACCGTTCTCTATTTTCTAGAGAAATCCAAACTGTCGTCTCTGCTGTTATCTGACGAAATACGAACGCTTCTACAATATTCTGCGGCAACGGACAACTTTAAGTCTTTGGAGTTGGAGAATATAGACGTAGAATCGCTCGTCAAAGAATCCATCTTTGTATCTGCTCATCTATGTTCATCTTCAGAGAATGACCTTGTCTATAATCATATAGGCAGATCACGTTTCATAACGTCACCAAGGCTCATCAAATACATCATTGACGGCATGATAAGTAATGCCCATAAAGCCTGTAAACGTGGAGCCGTGACAATAACAACAGAGGTTATCGACGGTCAGTTGTCACTCGTTGTGCATGATACGGGAACTGGAATTGCCGCAGATGAAATAGAAAAGATATTTGATAGCCACTTCAGTGGTTCCTCACAGTCCCATGTTGGCCCAAGAGGCATGGGGATTGGTTTGTCACTAACACGTTTTTGGGTAGATCAACTCCATGGAGAAATCAGTGTCGCGACACGCGTAGGAGAATTCACACAATTCACAGTATCAATTCGTGAGGGAACGCTTTTTCAAGATGAGGAGGACTAACAAAATATGATTGATGTAAAAAATATGCGGCCAATCAGTTATCCCTTACACATATCGGCTCATGCGGTTTCTGAAATCCTCGTTCGCACTATGGGAGATATTTCGTGTTTCAACAAGTTTCGCGCTTTGGTCGGTAGACCATTTCTTGAGCAAAGCGTCCATACACTGCTGTCTAAATTTACGATTGCTTTCGTACGGTTTTTTGATGTACGCAGTAGCACCACCAAAGATGAAATCAAATTCCTTGGAGTCAGAATCGTAAGCAGTCACTACTACCACGGCTGCATCTGGCATATTTTCTTTCAGGTGCTGGAATACTTCTGCACCACTTTTGCCTGGAATCATTATATCCAGAACAATCAGATCATATTTGTTGTTATTTATTTGTTCAATGGCATGAATCCCGTCGGCCGCGGTCTGAACGCTCATGTATTTTGCGAGAGACATGTCGGTCACTTCCCGAATGGCCTCATCGTCTTCTACGACCAAAGTGCTAATGGTTATATCATTTTGCAGGTAGACACGAAGTTCGCTCAGGTTCGTAGTGTCGAACCTTTTGCTCCCAAAGGGTAGTAGAAATGTGCGAGATTCATTGGCAGCAATGGCGATTGGAATTGCCGGATTCGAGAAACGTTCGTTTCTCGCGATCTCGCAAAGCCGTTGTGAATTTTCGGATACATCAAAAATGACGATACCTGATATTCGTTGCTTGACATCTCTCAATGCCGCGCTCATTTCTGCTTCATCGACTAGAGTGATTTGGAAATGGGATTCAAGATTGCTGCACACATCCGTAAAGAGTGTGCTAGCAGATTTTTGCACGAGGATATTTCTCATTCCATTCCCTTGGCTGCGCTCGATTTGGGAGCGACCTCAATTCTTGTTGCTGATACTTTCATTTTTCTATTCCAGCGCATCCGTCGCTAACGACCTAGACAGCCTCATAGCTGAAGACATCATTGAGTTTACTGAAGGATACGATAAACGAATCAGATTCGCACCAAGAACCGTGGTTGCTATGACACATGAGCAAATTGCAATTTCCGGGGCGTTGAATTTGGGCGAACTTCTTGAGCGCGTAGTCGGCGTACACATCTCTCGCAACGATTCTGGGTATCGAGCAGACAAGTATGTGCGAGGAGTGCAAGAAAACTGGATAGTTCTTCACAACGGAATCGAAATCGAGCGGACACTGCCTGATCTCTATGCCCTGCCCGTTGCAGACATAGAGCGTCTGGAAGTCTTGAAAGGCAGTCATTTCGCGATCTATGGGCCAGCAGCCATCGTTGGAACTGTCAATATTGTAACGTTCACTCCCCAGGAAAACGAGACAACAGTTAGTACGCGCGGAGGCACGTTAGGTACGAGCGAGGCATGGGTTCGGAAATCGACAGAACTAGTAAATGGTGGATATTCACTATTTTTCTATCACTCAAATACCGACGGAAGCCGAGATTCAATAACCAGTGACAGGCAGACAGAGCTGGATCTAGCTCTGGGTGATTCGGCTTCCCTTGCACCTTCAAGAGGATATTTCGATAGGCGACTCACCGATGTAAGACTCACATTTGAATTAGGCGAGAGGTGGTCGTTCAATCAATATTTTTCTGACAGGCAAGCGGGTCTAGGCATAGGCATTGCGCAGGCGATAGATCCGTCCGGACAAGAGAACTTGACTCGTTCTGCAACGAATCTACGGTACTCACGTCAACTCGACAATGGATCGTTGGACGCTCAGGTTGCCTACAACTACGAGGTGGCGACATACGAAGATACTATGTTCTTCCCGCCAGGCACATTGGGTGGACTATTCCCTGAAGGCGTCTCTCAATCGTATGGTCAAACCGGGCAGGAGATTACCGCCAATGCAATTAGACGTTTTGCAATCAACCGCCACTCTGTCGAAGTCGGCATAGGTCTGCGCTATGGAACCGCAACTAATGATTTCGATCGACGAAATTACTTTATACAGAATGGTAGTCCTCTGCCAGTACCGGTCGGTTCAACCCAGGAATTTACCGACAACGACGCGTTGTTCGACAAGGATTACGATAATTTCGGTAGTCATATACTGATTAGAGATCAGTTCTTGCTGACCGGTGATCTGAAGCTAGACGCTGGTCTTCGCATTGACAATGACGAACGGTATGGGACTGTGACTAACCCACGGATCGGGCTCGAGTATGCGCTCGCTCAGTACACGAATCTTACATTTCTCTATGGTGAGTCCAGTATTTTACCTACAGTCATACAACAAACGAGCAACGGTATCTTCACTCCGCTCGGAAACAATGATTTGACTGCATCGAAAATGCGAATGTTCGAGGTAGCAATAGACCATCGTTTCTCACCCTCTACAAAACTTCTAATCAATACATTCGTCTATCGTCAGTCGGCTGGAATTAAAGCCGTTCCCGACGAAGAATCACCAAATGGTAGTTCGTTTGCGAATCTCGACAAAAATGACGAAGGTTCCGGTTTTGAGCTGACTATCGATTGGGGTCCGAACCCTCAATTGAGCCTAAAAGCTGGCCTCGCATTTCAACACAAGTTCAACTCAAACTCTGACAGCGAGCGCGCACCTTCATGGCTCCCATCTCTGGAAGCAACATATCGTTCTCCTTCGCGATGGGAGAGCAATTTTTCCTTATTCGGAGTCTATGGTCGTAGTCGAGAGCTCGGTGACAGCAGAGATGAGATAGGCGACTATACGATTGCCAATATATCATTTAGATACCACGCTCTCGAGAACGCCCCTACCCTTACACTTGATGTTCAAAACGTTTTCGATGCTACCGCAAAAGAAGATGTATCCAGTTCCATAGCTGACGATTTGCCAGTCTGGCCACAGCGAATACTGATAGGCGTAAGAGCAAACTTTTGATCTATAGAGGCTGCTTACGGGTAGCTGAAAAAAAACATGTGTCCTGTATTCAGTGCAACGTGGGCTAGCATTGCCATCTCAAGCTTTCGCGAGTTCATGAAAGCGTACCCGTACAATATGCCTGCTGCGGTGGCCAATAGACCGTATTGCCACCCCCCGTACAGGTGAACGACTCCAAATAGAAGAGATGTCATAAGCAGCGCTATGATCGCTTTGTGGCGTGTTCTCAAGCTCCCTTCGATTGTAGGTTGTACGAACCCTCGAAAGAAGACTTCCTCTGCTACTACGGTAAAAACCAAGTTGCGGATAAACCAGATTGCGACAAGCCATGAGAGGCTAATGTCGAATGTCATGAAATGGATCATCAAACTGAGCAAGTAGATGCACGCACAACCAGCTAAGATGACAACAATTGTGGCGTTCAATGCGCGTCCAAATTCACGCAAGGAGCTGCACAAGAAATCTCTCTTAGCGACTAATAGGAATAGCCCAAAAGAAGGTTTGTCTGCGGTGAATCTCAATGCTGTCCAGCTTGTATTCTCCGACAACTGAGCGTTTTCGAACAGGCTCAAAGTAGTAAAGCCCGGTGCCAGATGTGAAGCCGCAACTAGCGCGGTGATCACAACTAACGTGTTCACCGCGTAGGCTTTCCACTTTTGAAGGCCAAGAGCTGACAGTCGTATGATCAAACCGAAAACGCAGAGAGATAGAAGCCCTATCGGCTGTACCCATCCACTTGCAATAGCGCATATGAGAAAGCACGCATATGGTACAAGCCACGCTTGTTTGGTAGGCATCCAAACAAACAGGATAGACAGTCCTAACAAAGTGATGGACGCCATTTCCAGCATAGCTTGCATCTAATTTATCTCTCGCTATCTGATCTTGGATGCCCTAACTGCAAATAGAGAGTTCGGCTGGGCCACTATCAGTCGTCAGAACCAGGCTGCCTACTAAAAGTATATTCAGCATATCCCCATTTCTAGTGATGACTACTTGCTGACTAATACCATCGTCTGTCTCCACGTTATACAGAGCCCCTTCCACTTGTGTGACGGTGCCTGTTCGAACAACATAGCAACTATCAAGTTCTTGGAAATCGTAAAAGGTAATCGCGCCGTTTTGTTCGATCTGTATGTAGTCTCCTGCTTCAGCAGCCCCCCAATAACCGGCTATGCCTTCACCTGTATCTTCAGTTGTTTCATTGGTTAAATCTGCTAAGGTTGCTAGTAAGTGGGCAGTAGCGGTATCGGCAGGTATTAGCGATGTTGAATCAGAACCTGAATTTGCCACAAGGTTGATGACATCTGGGTTTGCTGCGAATTCTTCTATAGGTACGTCAAAGTTTACTGCCGATGCAACCAATGCCGCTTCAACAGGAATTTGAATGCCGTTAGATGTATCCGCGTCTTCATCTAAAGATTGCAACAGTCTCGCTACATTGGTTCCTAGCGCTTCCGAATAGGTACCACCAACAGCCATTTCAATTGGAGTGATTATATCGCTCGTCATTACAGTTGGAAAAAACAACTCACCAATTCTGAATTGGATAGTTTCTCCAGCTGTATAGCTGAAAGACCCGTTAACATCAGTAGTGCCTGTATTTGTAGCTGTCGCATAATCCAAACCGGAGACGGGGCTGTCTATAAAACGACCTTCCAGGAACGTTGAGTCTGATTCTTCAGTGGTGGAGGTTTCTTCTGTATCACTGCTACACGACGCAATTAAACAAGAAGCTATCGCTATGGCAATGTATTTCGGTTTCATCGTAGTCATTTTGGTATTCCAATATCTTTAGAAAGTGTATAGGCGAGGGTTGGCGGCTAGAAGATGAGCCAACGAAAAGCAGCCTAGTGTGGATGATGGATCAACTTTATCAGAACATTGATTAGGACTGAAATGTTTGTTGTTTATGAAAAATGGTGCTATCGAGTCACGAATATATCCAGTTGTTTGACCAAAAAGTGCAAACTACTTGGGTGCCGGCTGCGCCGTCGGGCTCTGCCGGGATTCCGCCTATCGGCTTCAGTGCCTGCGGCACCAGGGTGGATCCACCCTGCCCCTCTGATCCCTCACCCTCTTGCACCTGCCGGTGCGCTACAGACCAGTAGGAGAAGCGCGCAATCGTTTTTGTGTCTCACGATGTCTTCATCGTCGCCTTTAGCTTCTTTTACGATACGTATAGCCAATCTGCCAAGCCGTTAGGGTAAGAGTTCTCCCGTTTTTGTCGTTTTGCTAATCGCTAGCCATTCATCAGGGCTGATTAGGAGATCAAGCTCAGCAGGTCATACATGCGATCGTTGGCTCGGGCTACTTCATAACCATGATTATTTCCTTGTCGTCGGGTGTATTCACTCAACATGTACGCTGAACTATCGCCCGAAGCAGGCTCCCAAAAGGCCGGGTAAATGCGGTGGCCGCTCCCGTGTAGTCAATCGTCAGATATGAGTGGATTACGCAAAGCGTAATCGGTGATTGAACGATCTCCGGCCCGCTCATTTCGCTACCGCAGCCTTTCGGTTCACCTTCTTACTTCGGTCGTTTGTAAACGCGAGTCTCGTACTCAACACAACCAACTAACACAGGAAAGATGACTCATGGCTAACAACAAGAAACCCGATTTCTACGTTTTCACGAAAGCTGGAAAGAGCGAGAGCGCCCCGAATCGACAGATCGGTGCAGCCTGGAAACATTCAAAAGGCGACGGTATCGGAATTGTTCTTTTCGCAACTCCTGTCTCCGGAGAGATGGTCCTCTTTCCACCAAAGGAAGACGAGGCGGCTAGCGATAGCTAGAAGGCCGGGAGCCATCTAAAGGTGGCTCCCTTTATCAATTTCGCTAGTTGTCGCGTATCTACAGAAGTATGTCGCTCTGCGCTGCAGGTCGTGTTGTGTTGATGCGCCCAACGGCGGATTCGCCGTCCCCCGCGTGAGCTAGGCTTCGCCTGGCTCCCTTCCCCCTCGCTACTTGGTCGAAAACAGCTCGACCAGGTAGCTCCCGACAAGACACTCACTGGATACGGATAAAGAGTGGCCATCGTGGCCACAGTGGAAAAGTGTCCCTGTTGTCTGGTTGCTTAGGGGCGCTGCCCCTGGCGCGTGCAAGCCGTCTCCCCTATCTTCCGCGCTCCTTCGTCGCTTGTGCAGACAGGGGACTCCCCTAGCCTTGCACTTGCCCACCCCGGACTTCGTCAGTCGGCCAGAGGCCTAAGCAGCGGCATTCGCCGCTCTTACGCTTCGCTATTAACAGGAATACCGAGTCATGGCTCTTGACTATACAATTTCGTCATCCGACCGTTGCGACATGGGGCATCCAGATTTTGATACGAACAACAGGCCTTACTCAGATGCTGAACTGGATTATCTACAGCAACTAGACAACGCAGTAGATAACGCGTTTAAACGAGCAGGCCTTGATAGAAAAACAACTCCAACAAATAACTGGACTAAGGATATCCGCTCTGCGATGGACCTCTTCTATTCAGAGTCAGGTATCAGTTAACTAGCTACAAATACTACAGGATGCACAATGGATATCATTACACTCGAACAAATAAGGATTGCCGCGTCGTCTGCTCTGCGGGGACGAAAGCAACTTGAAAAGCTGCACAAATCCTATGTAGCATCTACCAATGCTGGAGGAATGACGAGAGCCAAGACTACTACGTACAATGCACGTACTGCGGATATTGTTCAGAACCAAATAAAGCCAAATGAAGAAACTATAAGACGACTCTCTAAAAGCTAATAGCCGTAAAGTAAGTGACGTGCTTTCCTGACGAAGGCTTCTGCTTGGAATGATACATGTGACTGGGGTGCCGGCGTTGCCGTCGGGCTCTGCCGGGATTCCGCCTATCGGCTTCAGTGCCTGCGGCACCAGGGTGGATCCACCCTGAGCCTCTGATCCCTCACCCTCTTGCACCTGCCGGTGCGCTACAGAAGTATGTCGCCCTGCGCTGCAGGTCGTGTTGTGTTGATGCGCCCAACGGCGGATTCGCCGTCCCCCGCGTGAGCTAGGCTTCGCCTGGCTCCCTTCCCCCTCGCTACTTGGTCGAAAACAGCTCGACCAGGTAGCTCCCGACAAGACACTCACTGGATACGGATAAAGAGTGGCCATCGTGGCCACAGTGGAAAAGTGTCCCTGTTGTCTGGTTGCTTAGGGGCGCTGCCCCTGGCGCGTGCAAGCCGTCTCCCCTATCTTCCGCGCTCCTTCGTCGCTTGTGCAGACTGGGGACACCCCAAGGCTTGCGCTTGCCCACCCCGGACTTCGTCAGTCGGCCAGAGGCCTCAGCAGCGGCATTCGCCGCTCTGTTTCCCATTTCATTTGGAGGTGTTCTTGGCTACTCAAATTGATATCCATGAGGATGTGACTAACCGAATTCTGGCAGAGATGGAGAAAGGTCGGATTCCTTGGGTTAAGGATTGGACTTGCGCTGGTGGGATCATTAGCCGAGTCAGCAAGAAACCGTATTCCGGCATCAACCAACTGATACTTGGCATGGCGGGGGTTTGTTACGGTAGTCAGCAATGGCTGACATTCAAACAAGCCAAGGCATTAGGTGGGTCTGTTCGGAAAGGCGAAAAAGGTACTCGTATAATTTTCTACAAGAAACGAATCATCAAAGATGATAC
>NZ_JBPOEU010000037.1:0-22859 GCF_051251695.1 Maritalea sp.
TGCTGTAGCTCAGAGGTAGAGCACTCCCTTGGTAAGGGAGAGGTCGGGAGTTCGATTCTCCCCAGCAGCACCATTTCACACTTTTTTGAAGATAAGCCACCTAACACCTTGAAAGGTAAAGTGGTTTTTATAGTTCCATACACCCCATCTGGGGTGAACGTCAGAGGCTGCGAAAACACCAATCTCAGCACTGTCTGACGTACTGCAAAGCTTCCATTTTTGTATATATCCCAAGGCCTTGAGAGAAATTGAAGCGCGAGTTCAATACATTCTTCAAACCTGCCCACGTTTGGGAGCGGTTCCGCCGCCTTTTCCACTAAAACGATTTTCTCACGTTCCAGCTTTTCAATTTTGGCTTCTATGGCTTTTTGAACGGTCTGGCTCTCAGTTTCCAAGATACGGTCAACAAGCTTCAGAATGTCTTTTTCAGCAGCGTTCGCTCTACGCTTCCACTCAAGCCTCTCAGTTTGCATGACCGAGAGACGCCCATTCCACGCATCCTTAAACATGGCAATGGCGAGATCGATCAGTTGCTTGCTAGGTTGCACGCTTTTCAAGACGTCCTCAAAGCCTGCTTCAAACTTTGCACGAGGAACCGACTTGCTTTGCTGAGAACAGCCGCGTGTCACGCAACGATAGTATGCGTAGTGCTTACGGCATCCTTTTGACCAAGCCCCTGTCATGCCATTCCCACACTCACTGCATTCGACAAAGCCGCGAAGGGGAAAGTCTTCATTGAAATCAGCGCGGGCCGCTGGACGCGCGCCTTCCACAAGATTTCTTTGAATTTGTTCGTATGCAGCGAAACTGATTAGAGGCTCATGATGCCCTTTGCGGAGGGATACACCCCACTTCTTCGCTTGCACATAACCGGCATAGATCGGATTTTTTAGAATTTTGGTTATCTTCCAAGCCCTGATTTTGCCGTTGGGCTGATCTTTAGGAAAATCAGGCTTACTCTCAAGAAAGCGCTGCACTTCCGCTTGAGAGCGGAAGCGGCCAGCCGCATAACCTTCAAGCGCTTCACGCAAACAGCCAGCTATGGGTTCATTGGGTTCAAGTAACTTTCCATGAATACGATCCGTCTTGAATTTGTAGCCTATGGGCGCGTGGAACACCCAATAGCCCTTCTCAACACGGGCAGTCATTTTTTGGATAACCTGGCGGCGGTTTTGCTGTCGCTCCAACTGACCTTGCGCAGCAAAGACAGTCTCCACAAAAACGCCCTCTGGGGAATCTTCAAATTTGTAGTTGAGGCATTCAACCAATGCCCCCCGACGAGCGAATTCTTCCCGAAGCATCCAATGGAATTTCGTATCGCGGGCAAACCGCTTCAAATCATCAAAGATGATGACGTAAGGTTTGCCTTCTTGAGCTTCAAGATATGCAAGCATGGCCCGCATACCTGGGCGATTTAAGAAATCGCCGCCGCCGGATGCGTCGTCAGGAAAAACCATTTCGACGTCGTAACCCTTGGCTTCGGCATATTGACGGCAACGGTGCTCTTGGCTTTCAAGACCAGAGCCCTCTGTCTTCTGCTTAGTCGTTGAAACTCTGCAATAAATCAGCGCAGTTATTAGGTTTTCTTTTGTATTTGGGACTCCCATGAATCCTCTCCTTTCCGCACTGGCCGTTAGATGGCTGGCGCGTCTGTTTCTTGGTGTTGCGTGTCAATTTCAGGTTCTATTCCAGTGGACTCCGAATTTGCCTTTGGATCAAGCTCTGTTCCATGTTTTCCACAGGCTTGTTGAACCGGATGCACTCCGAAACCGAGCTCCACAAACGCGGATACAATGATCCACAGCTTTTCCAGAAACTCTGTTTTCTGCTCCGGAGTGAGCGACGGATTGTCAAGATATCCCTGATAGCGCTCAAGATCGATTTCAAGATGATTAGAGGGTTGTTGGCTTGCCGCCTTTTCGATTGCAGCAGCCAAATCAGGGATACTGTTGGTTTCAACATCTTTCACGGAGAATGATCCTTATCATCTGGCAAGATTTTCTCGTTCGCGGCCACTTTTAAAGCGGCGCGTTGAGGCACTTGCGTGTCTGGAGTTTTGTCGCGTCCGTCTCAAAGATCGTTCGCGAATGGTGCATTGCAGCGTCTAGAGCTTGCTGAGAGCGGCTTCCGGTTGTGCACCTATCTTCAATTATATCATGAATTATAGGGGCTTCGCAAAAAGCGCCGACAGCTCGAGAGGTGTCCGGCCACCGCCAAACACCTCTAATAGTCTCATTTAACGGTCGCGATCTTCACGTCCGCGACGGCGCGGAGCCGGTGAACGCATCTCGTCCAACCGCTCTTTCGGTGTTCGAAGGACGATCTTATCGTTCACTGGCAAGGCATTCAACGAGATCGTATGGCCCTCTCCATCTTTGTGCCGGAACGCAGTTCCAATCCGGTTAAAGAACGATTTTTCTTCCGGTCCGTCCTTCACTGAGAAAACCTCAAAGCTAGGTTCGTTTTTGTCATCACGTTTGGACATGCGTTTATCCTTTAATTATGCATTAGCGAGGTCGATAGCCGTTTATGTAAGACCATGAACCTGCATCGTATTGCGGGAAGTCAACGAATTTTCGCGGCACAGTCTCTGTGATCACCTTAGCCTGCGACGTTCCCCAACGGCGGGGGATAGAAACGCTGTCGAAGGGCGAATGATAAGGATTGGGCAGAAAGCGCCCTGCAAACTCAGGCCGTTGATAGTAAGGGTATTTGTGCCCAAGCATGGGGCTCAGACTTTTTCCCGAGACAAAGCAAATCTGTCGATCCTCCGGCATCGCCAATATTTCATCAGATGTCATCAGTGAGCGCGCTTGCTTTGTCCTGTGTGTTTCAAGGAAGGCGTTGTGACGAAGGTTTTGCGCCGCCGAGAACGGGTCGTTGCCAGTTAGGATACTCATTGCAGCTTGTCGTTTGGCCTGGCGCGCCTGTGCCTGGCGCAGCGTATCATCATATTCCAGCGTCTCTTGGCCGAGCATTGACGACACAAATTGAGCGGTCTCATAATCCCGAACACCAAAGAACTGCCGAAGCGCGGCAGAGCCCATAAAGCCTTGAAGACCTGTAGGCCCAAAGTTTCGCTTTATTTGTCCCGCGTCTTGAAACAACGCCCATGCGCGGACACCAGCGCCACGCCCAAAAGTATAGGCACGAAGGAGCGCGTCAAAGCTTCCAAGCTGGCCAGCCTCATCTATGATCATATTAACCGGAGGCGATGACGGCGCGCGCGATTTGTAAAGCATCTGCACAGTGAACATCGTGCGTAGGACCGGAGCCCAAATTGAAACATATTCGACGGGTACGTTCAGAAACCACGTCGCAGCCTGCGACGGATTGCAAGTCGCGGAAAGCGACGCGCGCGGTTTCTCCAATGCGGCCTGCAACATTGGATCATCAAGAAAGCTCAGGTAAGCATAAAGCTCTCCGACGATTGCACCAAACTCGCGCGCACTGTCTTGCTGTTTGGCCAGCATTTCACCAGCGCAGCGCCGGACACTTTCCATGCTAGAGCCCAGCATAAATTCGAGGATGTCTGGCCATTCTCCAGTATTGGATTCAATGGCATTGGTGGTCCGGTAAAGTGACGGAAAAGAGACCTCGCCGTCGCGCTCGACCAGCATCTTCATAAACGCGCCGCCCCATTCCTGGGCGCGCAGTTCGAAATACTTCCCACTCGCCGAACCACTTATCGGGATCAGGCTTTCAAGGATAATTTTGCAATCTGCATGAAATTGCGGGCTTTCAAGCTTGAGGATGTCTAGCGGCTGCATCGCGTGCTGCGGCAATCCATGCATACCGACCGGATTCCAGCAATAGGCGTGACTTCCTGCCATCGCAAAATTCACCATCGTGACCGAAGCGATTTCACCGCGCGGGTCAAGGATGAAATTTCGTTCGCTGGCAGCTTCTGCTACCGCCATCGATAACAAATCGCGCATTTTTCCAGCCCCCGCACCAGCGATGCTTAGACGCGGTGCATCAGTCTCCAGCCGCAGCGGGCTTTGCCCGATATAACCAATTTGCATCCCTTGTCTGCCGAGTAGACCTGCTTCCCTGATTTCACGCTCAGTCGCCCATGAAGCGCTACCGAAGCGGTTAGATTCATTGTCAAAAACCATTGGTTTCTCCCACGAAAAAAGGGGCCGCCATTTGGCGACCCCTTGATTGAAAGTTACATTTAAGCGGATCAGCCGAAGACTGCACCGAGTACGATGAAAAAGATCACGACCGCGATCACAGCAGGCCAGGCGCTGTCCTCTTTCTTCCAAACGGTTCCAACAGGTTTGTATTTAGCCATGAGATACCCTCCTTTTCTGGCATTTTCTCACATGAAGCGGGTAACGATTGCCAACCCGCCGAAAATCAAGGCCGTGCCGATGGACGCCCTTGAAATGTAGAAGACGAGAGCAACACAGATTGCGAACCAGGCAATGGTCGCAAAATCGACCCAAGCAGGGCCGTTCAACTGATATGTTGTTTCTCGTACATAGCCGACGGTGCGCCGCCAGAGTTCCGGCGCACCGAAGAAGGTCGCGATAACTGCGACAGTGTTTGCTAGGCCGACAACAGAAGACATAAAGACATTCTGCCCCGCCTGAGCGTGGTTGGTGTTTTTCAACATTGTTTGAAACTCCCAAGTTTGAAGAACAACGCTGTCCTTCGAATCCTTTGATAGCGCGACTTGGGTACTAGTTTCGGGGGTTAAGTTGGCTGCGTGCTTTGCGCGAACAGAAAAATGCTGCAAAGGGCAAACATCAAACCACCCACATGATAGTAATTCAGCCGTTCCCCGAACACGGCCACACCCAAAACTGACATAAGGATTAAATGGGTCATGCTGGACATTGCAGCACCTTGCCCGAGACCTCTGGCAAGCACTTGGGCATAAATCAAGTTGCTGAGCGCAAAGATTGCGAACGCATAGCCAAGATCGCTAAGGGTTCCGAGATCAGCGTAACGTTTGAGAAAAAAACTTCCGCCTGCAAAGCCGCCACTGGAGGCAAGCAGACTAAGCCAAGACACGTTGGTCATTAGTACACCTCATTTTGTGAGAAAAGCACCGCCCTTTTGAAGACGGTGCTTTTGAGCATAAGTGTTGGTCTACTTAGTTTTTGGGGGATAGCAGTCAGGCATTCTTCGGCGCGCGGTTATCATTGGCGGCTTCGAGAATAACTTGCGACCGCGCCCAAGGGTAGCAAGCAAAGTAGATGCTACCCAACGCCCGCCATCTTGGTCGCGCTTCGCAGCGCAGACGCTCAACTGGCCTTTGGGCGACCACAGCGGAAAAATTGTCGCGCCACCACTCGATGGGTGCATCTTCGAGAGGTTCCAAATCAACAAACACTTCTTGAAAGCAGCCCGTGGATAGGTCTAAAAAACCGACTTCTTCATCGAAATACCGCCCCATGTAATCACGATTCATATTGGCAAAGTGGTCTAGCAGCTTGGAATGATGAACGTCTAAATCCACGATGCGTGTTTTAAGACATGTCACTAAAGTTGGATTTGAAACGTCAGCAGTCGTTAGCATTGGGCTATAAGTGTCAGGGCAGAATATTGTCGTGCCAATTGGAATACGTCTTGGCATAGCGCCTCTCCTCTTGAAGGTGCGTTTAGTCCTAACTGAACGCATGTTTTTAAGGTCTTAGCGGCACAGCGAGTCGTAGCCGCCCTTCAAGGCTATATCGTGGTTTACCACTAAGTCAATACGTGGTTAACCACGATATATTAACTTTTGTCATGTCGTTCTAAAAACTCTCGAAGAGCCGTTTCGGTAATTTCTCGCTTAGTCATTCCAGATTTCTTTCGAAAATCATCGATTAGACCAGGAATCGACGGATCGACGCGGGCAGAGTAAAGCTTGTCCGATCGGTTGACTTGATCGTATCGCTCTTTGTCTGGGTCATTGAATTGATCTCTAGTTCTTCTTTTCTTCAGTTTCTCTCTAATTGCAGGCGCGCTCAAAGAGCCGTCTTCGCATCCCTCAAAAATTTCCTCAAATAATACCTTACTATTATAGTCGGAAATTGGAATTTTTGCAATTATTCTGGAAAGTTTGCATCGGAAATCAGTGTCTGAAACGATTTTTGAGGCGGCGCGCTTTGCAAGCGTGATGCAGGAGGACGGGCTACGGCCAATCTCCGAAGAAATCTCCTCTCCAGAAAAATCGAGAAGATGGGACGCAACGAAATAAAAGGCGCAACGCGCATTTGCATAGCCTAGGTCACGCTTTTCACTACGTAGATACTCTGGTGTTGTTCCAAAAGTATCTGCGACAACATCTAAGACCTCACCAATTTTAGTCATAGTGCACCAACTTTCCCATCTCTTACGTCTGTAGACTGCAAACATCAGTCATAATCGAAATCTGATCTATAAATTGTGGTTAACCACTATATGTCAGCGCTTTGATGCAGTTACAACCGTCGCCTCAAAATCACTTCGGGCAATGCGATTTGCGGGGAACTCTAAACTTCTCTGTCTTGGGAAATCTATCTACATCCATCAATATCTATCACCCGCAAGGTGTGTGTGGTAGTACCACACGTCTTGACAAGGGGGCTGCTGCGCTCCCCCGTTGTATCCCCCAAAGCTTTGGCCATGAGGCGGCGTTGAGCCTTTCATGACCATGCAAACATATCTGTGTTTGATCCCTCGTCAGGAAGATTTCATCTCTCCCCAACACCCCATAGATCAACCGTGCGCCGATTGAATGCCGCCAGCTTGCCAAAGCTGAACCTGTTCAAAGGACGTATCGTCGCCCCTTGTGACCCACTCGCAGGGTTTGGAGAATTGGCCTCTCCACCTGCACCAAACCTTACACGTTGCGGTTCAAAAAAACAGTTAATCAGTTTGTGATCCTGATCTATAGATTTCTTGCAATGGCTTTGGTAAGTCCATTGAAGCGTCGTCGTCATCAATTGCACCTGTTCTGAAAGACAGTCCGTTTATGCAATCTTCAATTATGGCCGATTTTGGAACAGGTCCAACCATACCAGATTTTTTTTCGGTGTCATAAAACGGAAATCTCCACAGGAGGTCATCTCCAAAATCAAAGAAGACTTTGGCAGAGTTTTCGACCCAATTGTTAAGAAATTGGCTTCGACCAAACCAATGGATACCATATGCTAACGGTTTTTTTGTATCGGGCCGCTTAACCCCATATCAAAATATGCTTTGGTTAAATCATTTCTAAGCCCATCGACAATCCAAATTAGATCACCATAAAATTTCTCTCTGGACTGTCTTTCCTCTGCTTTAATGGGAGAGTGCTGAAATTCGATTGCCAAACCATGTGGAGTTTTGACATCGGCTATGTGTTTTTCACCAGTCACAGGATCAATGTGTGAAACTTCTTGCCATTCGGTTGGGAACTGATTTTTCCAGTCTCGATGCCATTGTGTTTCATTTTCCCACCATGGGTCACAATGCTCTCGGCCCTTATGAGCCCAGTGCCAGACTTTTACACGACCGCACTTCGAAACCATTTCCGAGCCACAATTGGCGCATATGCCTTTAAGCTTAGGGAGAGGGTCTTGCCTTATGTCATTTACCAATGCGAACTTCATATAATCCTCCTATACGGGCAGGGATTTGATTAGACCCCGAGAGAGCTTTTGAGGCACATGAACAAACTGGATGATACGGCCCAGACTAGAACTAACGAACCTGCAAGAAACGCAAGAATTAGTATTCTTGAGAGCCCTCTGACGATCTTCCAGACGGGTCGCCATTCGGTTTTTTTTACTTCATCCTCATCACCGAACTTACCAACGGGGGCCGTCAGAAAACGATCCCAAAGGCCTCCGTTTTCCAATTGAGCACGGATATTTTTAGGTTCCAACGCGGATGAGTGTGAAAACAGTTTGTTGTGCACGTTTTCCACCGAGGGGCTGTTGAAGCCTAAGTAGCCCGCCGGTCCTGAATCCGGAATGGCGAACTGAGCAATCCTTACAGGTACGTCCTTTCCGCCGCTGTGACATAGAACGGCTTCTACCCTTTTTTCATCAATCTGTTTCTTCCAGTCGAACTGCGGGGAGATAACCGAGCCGACACATATTACTCTTCCAAATTTCAGATCCGAGAAATCATCGGATAGAAGTAACTTAGAAAACAAAAGGCTGCCGAAGCTATGCACGATCACATCAGGTGGCCCCGCTCGCTCAGAGTACTTTGACTTTTCGATTGCTGACGAGATTTCAGAACCAAGTTTTTTGACCAGTTCTTTGTGTCTGGAACGGAAGAAAATTCCTAGTCGTTCAAAACCGTATTTGTAGATCAAAATTGGTGCAGCATACGCAAGTTTGTTCGAAATGTTCCAGCTGAGTTCCTCTTGCCATGGCCCCCTTGTATTGAAACCATGAACAACAATCATCCATCGAATATCTCTGCTTATCGGTGAATGTGTTAAGTAGTGGCGTTGCTCATGTGGTTCACCTGCATCCGCAAAATCTTGGTCGCATATGCTGCATCTAGATGCTTCAAGTTCTTCGTCTGTGAGTGGATTAACCGTCTCTGCTTCGCTACATTGCTCTGATGCACAGAGCTTAATATTATTGGCGAAGACCAACTCATCTGCCACCAGTTTCTCAAGAAACGTTATCACTTCCTCAGTGCTAACTTGATCCGAGACGTCTTTTCTTATCAGATTGGGATCGAGCGCAGAGGAGGTATTAGCTTCCAACCTTGATTGTACGACCGCAACCAACTGCTCTTCGTGACGGCCAATGTATCTGGAGAGATCAATTGTCATCGTGACGCGTTTACTTCGTTTACAATCAATCCAACGTCCTCGCGAGTGCATTGAGCCCATATACGAATTCGAGAGTCCGTTCCTGAACCTTCAACCTTTACCTGCTTAGAAAGGCCGGGAAGATTTTCTTCGTTGAAATGAAAAATTCCATCCGATGAAGAGAATTGATTGGCATCAATACCAATCTGAGCTTGTCGAATAGCCTCGATTTCATGAATTCCTGTTTGTGGGGCTGTCGCAACCAAATTAACATGGCCTCCATCCACATTGAGCTTGACCGAATTGACCTTAAGCTCGGGTTTTTGGTTCAGGTTACTAAATGAGCTACTTAGAGAAATTTTTTGCAAAGGGGCGTCGGTTACAGCGAAAGTGTTCAAATCTGACCAAATTTGTGCAAGCACTTGTTCGTGGACCCCATGCTCATTGGGGTGAGTGATATAAATGGCACAAAACGGCTTTCCAAACTCCCAAACGAAACGGGCAATTTTTCTCTCTGACTTCTCTCTGTACGCACGAAACTCATACTCATCGCCTTCAAGCCGTTGCCGATAGTCTTTTACCTTTGAACGTACCCAACTGTCTCTTCCTTCTCTCCACCCCAACGATAGTTCTGTATCGTTTAAGGCAGCAGTTTTGAGAGCCAATTCCTCTGGGAATTCATAGTTCTCATGATCTTCCAGTATAGCGGCATATGGGGACTGACTCATCACAGCCTCAAGATCATCTTTTTCAATCTGAGGCAGTGCAAATAGGTAAACGTGTTGGTTTCCCCAACCTTCAATATCGCGTAGCCATACATCGATCTTAGCTTGATTGATTAAGCCATCGTCAATCCCTTGGTGAAGGTTTGCAAGGAATTCCTCCTTGTTCTTACCAATCTTGACATCGTTCGCGCGAAGGAGCTCTTTGATGAAGTTGTTGCCTTGGGAAAGTACAATTTTTTCAGCAATTTCCTTTAGTTGCAATGTGGTTAGCTCTGGCATGTGTATCTCTAATGTAAATGAATTCGGTACAAATTTATAACTTATAGTTTCATGAATGTGTGGATGTGTCGAGTTTTTTACATTGCTGCAAATGTGTGGAATTTATTAATATTAAGTACTTAACTGAATTAATCCATGGTTGTGTTGGAGTGACACGAATGCGAACGTAGGCAGCTTGGTTTTATAGTGAGAGCGATTGCGAATTGCAGAAGGTTCTCCACCTGCACCAAACCATGCACAATCATCTGGTCGATTTATCCCCAATCAGGTGAGCTTGTCCGCTCCCCCAATACCCCCCATGACAACTAGGGCTGCTGCCCCCGCGCGGATCAAAGGGTGGGTCCTCGCCATGCTCGGTTCGCTGTGCTGCACCTGCGCGTGGCTCTGGTCCTGCGTGACCGCACCTTTGATCCTTACACCCCCGCTCCTCGGCGGAAGCCATACGGGTTTATGCGCAAACCATGGATCAATAGGGCTTATCGCAGCCCCTTGAAACCCACTCGCGGAAGACTTCGCTCTCCCTGCACCCATCAACTTGGCGGGCGTTCCTACCCCCAAGACCCCAGGCCACTTCATGGAGGCGACTTCATCGAGAGCAAAGAGCGTTCCTGCCCTTATGCAATCCTGACCAGGAAGGGAGCTGTTGCGCTACCCTTCCTTGGAACCTTCCCATCGACCAAAGGTGTTTCACGCCCTTGGAGCCCAGACTTTGATTGTCTTGAGAGCGCTGGCTAGTGTCCACAATGATTTGTGCCATTTCTGTAAAAAGCGATCGACATCGTGATGTAGGCGCGCTATCATGTTCAAATGAATCACCACACAGCACAGCACAAAGAGAACAAAATGCGGCCCATAGGTATCGACCTTTTTGCAGGAGCTGGCGGCATGAGCCTTGGCTTCGAACAAGCTGGCTTTGATGTTGCCGCAGCCGTTGAGATTGATCCTGTTCACTGCGCCGTGCATAAGTTCAACTTTCCACAAACTGCCGTTATCCCAGCTTCAGTTTCCAGCCTAAGTGGAAGCCAAATTAGACTTGCCGCTGGCATTGGAAATCGAGACGTGGACTGCGTGTTCGGCGGAGCACCTTGCCAAGGCTTCTCCCTAATTGGCCATAGAGTACTAAACGACCCACGCAACGAACTGGTCCTAGACTTCGTTCGACTTGTCACCGAACTGGGCGCGAAATCTTTTGTGTTTGAAAACGTAAAGGGCCTCACTGTCGGCAAACACAAAAAATTTCTGGAAGAGCTGGTCTCGGCATTTGATGAAGCAGGATATGAAGTTCTTGTTCCGTGGAAGGTCCTAAATGCGGCACACTTTGGCACCCCGCAATCACGCGAGCGGTTATTCTTGATGGGTTGCAGAAAGGGCATGACATTGCCTACTTATCCAGCACCGCAAACCAATATTGCTGGACGCAAACCCGCATTTGAGAACCTAGAGCAAGGTCCTTCTTGCCACGAAGCCTTGGCCGACATCCCAAATGCAGATCGCTTCAAAACCCTGCTCAAAGGAGACACCGTTTCAACGACTGGCTTTGGAGAACCATCAAGATACGCAAGTGAGATGCGGTGTCTTAGCAATGAAGCTTGGCACTTCGGACATATGCGCAATTGGAACCCTGATGTTCTGACATCAAGCGCCAGAACCGAGCATACTGAAATTTCACGTCGCAGGTTTTCCGAAACGACGCCTGGAGATGTTGAACCAATTAGCAGGTTCTTTAGACTGCCAGATTCTGGGGTCTCAAACACGCTTCGTGCAGGAACCGATGGTTCGCGTGGGGCTTTTACTAGCCCGAGGCCAATCCATTATCGCTTTGACCGCTGCATAACAGTGCGTGAAATGGCACGCCTTCATGGCTTCCCAGATTGGTTCCGACTTAACGCCACGAAGTGGCATGGTGCACGGCAAATCGGAAACGCAGTTCCTCCGCCCCTCGCACGAGCTGTAGCGTCTGCGGTAATGGCATCCCTTAACGTGACGCCCGCCAAGTCTCATAAGACAATCGACCTCGGCGATGAGTGTCTTTTGACCTACGACCTTTCACGCGCCGCGAAATATTTTAACGTAAATCGCATGCCTAGCCGTCGCGATCAAAAAAGTGGCGCTAAAAAGAGAAAGCAAGTCGATATTGAGCGCGAGCGCTTGGCTGGGCAGGCTGTACATGGCTAAGAAACTAAACCGCTATCAGGCTTTGATTGAGAAGGTATTCTTTGACAACTTCAAAGACGGCGACAAGGCCTTTGAATTTGATAGAGAAGAGCTCGAAGACGGGGCCGCCGATCTAGGCTTCAAACGCGTTAAGAACATTGGAGACGTTCCTTATTCGTTTAGATATCGTAACGAGCTACCAGAAAGTATACTCGAAACGCAGCCTGAAGGGCTTGAGTGGATCATCGAAGGTGCCGGAAAAGGCATATATCGCTTCAAGCTAGTCAAGAAGACTAGAATCGTACCGCGAGACGATCTTCTAGTTGTAGACATTCCTGATTCCACACCAGAGCTCATTCGCGCTTATGCCCTAGATGATGAACAGGCATTGTTAGCGATCGTACGTTATAACAGGCTCATTGATACCTTTCTTGGACTAACGACCTACAGCCTACAGAACCACCTCCGCACAACCGTCAAGGACCTGGGGCAGATTGAAATTGACGAACTCTATGTTGGGCTAGACAAACGCGGTTGCCACTTCGTGATTCCGGTACAAGCCAAAGGCGGGAAAGATCAAATCGGGATTGTTCAAACCACTCAAGACATCCGATTTGTAGAAGATAAATTTCCTAAGATGAGATGCCGAGCAATCGCCGCGCAATTTATGGAAGACGAAATAATCGCTCTATTCGAACTCACACTGCAAAATGACGAAATCAAGGTCGTCGACGAACGGCACTATAGGTTGGTTCCTGCTAGCAAACTGGATCAGAATGCAATTCGGGACTACAGAGACTAAACTATGGAACAGACATACACCCCGAATGATCTCGAAGAAGCAACAAAATCATTACGCGAATGGCAAGATAAGTTCGAACGATACACCGGCAATAATCCGGACAAATACCAAGCGGACATTAGGACTGCGCGCCGCCTTGTGCTGTTGATTGAAAACGCGCTTAAAGCTAGCGGCCAACTGGCTCTAAGTGAAAACGAAGTTCTCGAGAAGGAGTTAGATCAGATGTTCCCAAACGCCAAAAGCAAGGAAATGGTCGAGTACAAAGGTCAAAAATTCCAACGGAAGTTTTGGCCGCTGGAAAAAAGCCGCTCTGGAAAGAATGTCGTTGAGTGGAGCCGAGGTTGGGTTGCAATGGGTGACTAGGATCACCGATGACACCATCGCGCATCATGCAACTAATACTTGCAAAGCAAAAGGCGAAGATGGCATACTCCAAAGCAAATTTACATTATTAACAATGACATAAATAGATGCCCAGCGACCTACTTTCAAGCCTGACTGCCAAGCCGCAAAGAGAAGTCGCGGGAGCTGATAGCGCGTCCAGATTTGACTACCAAAAGGATTGGGCATTCTGTCGAATGATCCGCAAACACATTGATGGCGAAGACTATCTTGTGGCCTTCGAGTTCCATGATGATGTCGTTTTTCTTGAACCCTCAGATGCTCCGACACTTGTAGAATTTTGTCAGGTTAAGACATCCTCATCAGCGTCTGCACGAACGCTCGGAACATTGACAGCGCGGCCAAAGAAAAAAGATTCGATACTAAAAAAGATGTTATCTAACTTTGACGGCATCTGTGCGGGGCATGACATCCGAGTAATTCTTGTCTCAAACAACGCTTTCAATTTTTCTGATAAGGATATTTGCGCAAAGGACCTTGATGAAAAGAACCTGAATAAACTCACCGAAAAACTGAAGGACGAAATTCCAGGCTTTGATGTCACACGTCTTGATCAGCTTCACTTCCAAGTTACAGGTATATCCTTGGAGGCTATGCGTAGCTTTCTTAACGGTGAGACACACGATTTATTTTGTGAAAAATTTGGCGAAGACCATGGATTGAATATCCGAACTTGGATCAGACTTGTTCAAAGTGAGATTACAAGAAGGAACAACTACCCTTCTGATCAAGTTGAATCACCTGAAGAACTAATTAAGAAAAAGTGTATTGGGCAGCCCTTCGTAGAACAAACCCTGGCGACGATGAATAAACAAACAAGTAAGTCTTTGGATACCGCTCTTGTTTCTAATTTACTAATCAGTGCGGGATGGAAACAGGTTGATATAATGCGTCTTCACAAGAAGATACCTCAAGCCAATACAGATTTTTATGATCCTACTAACTCGGAAGTCAATGCGCTTTCCGAGACAATCAAGGCATTGATCAAAGACTCTAAGGGCGTCGCTAAGGAAATCTCAGTTTTCCTTAGCGACATAGATGCTTTAGCCAAGCCCGACACATCCCTCAATCCATATTTCCAACGGGATTACCTCAGAGCTTTGGGGGTGCTCGTATATCATGAAGAAATTTGAGTTCAGACAGTTAATAAGGAATCTAAGAAAAGGCCAATACAGTGAAAAACCTCATCTTCAAAGAAATCTGGATACTATCGAAAGTCGAGAAGGCGGGGATAAACCTGAGATTGACGCCGAACGTCAATCTCCTGATCGGGGAAAATGATGTTGGTAAATCGACACTGATAAAGTCATTCTATCACTGTCTCGGCGCTGATACGCCCCAGATTAATAACTCTGTGTGGAAAAAGGCAAACGCTGTCTATTGCGTCAAGATCGATGTTGGAGGCAGCGAGTACTTTGTCTTACGTGACGAGCGATATTTTGGAGTATTTGATAAAAATAAGAAACTGATCTCCCGTCATACAGGTATATCGACAGATGATGGCATAGCGAATTTTATAAACCCGCTGTTGGGTTTTAATATTGAATTGGAGCGTCACGCAAACTCACAACTCGGACTTGCGGGGCCAGCATTCTATTTCCTACCTTTCTATGTTGATCAAGACGAAGGTTGGTCAACCACTTGGTCGTCTTTTAAGGGCCTACAGCAGTTCAAAGATTACCGAAAAAATATGATTGAGTTTCATCTCGGTGTCCGTCCACAAAGTTACTATGATGCAAAAAAGAACGACTTGGAACTTCGCGAGGGTTTATCAAGTGTGGAAAAGGAACGCTTGTCTATGCAAGCAGCGCGCGATTCCGTGCGTAAACGCAAAGAACGCATCCAAGTCGATCTTGATCCCGTCGCGTTTCGCGAAGAGATGGAGCAGGCAGTAGATCGCTACAATGCGATATATGCTGAGCAACAAGAAGTACTTATGCGTCTCAAAGAGTTAAGAAACCAGCGCAATACAATCGACACGGAACTTGATCTGCTACGGCGCGGCATCTCCGAGCTCGAGGCTGACTATAGCTATGCGGAGTCGCCAGATACACCTGACCAAATCGGTTGCCCCACCTGCGGTACAGAGTTTGAAAACTCATTTGTCGAACGTTTTGGTATCCTTGATGACATCGACCATTGCCATTCTCTGGTAGACCAATGGCTCAAGAAGCGTGCCGATGCATCTGAACGTTTAAGTGCGATTGAAAGTGAGTACGCACAAGTGTCGTCCAAGATGTCCAATGTTGAAGCGCTGCTTCACAGAAGTAAGGAAAACATAACTTTATCGGAGTTGATTGCTTCGGAGGGTATGAAGGAAATGGTCAGTTCATTGAATGCCGATATCCAAGTGCTCTTGAATAAGGAACAGGGTATTCACAATGAAATCGAGTCAAATGCCTCCGACTTGAAGCTAGATAGCAAGGCTAAAAAAGAGATAGTCACCTACTATCATGCTCGAATGAAAGAGTACCTAAACTCTCTAAATGTAAGCGTTCTTGACGAGTCTGATTACAAAACGCTTGAAAAGCAGATAAAGAATAATGCGCTTGGTAGCGATCTTCCGCGCTCTCTGCTTGCTCAGTACTTTGCGTTCCTGCACACGATGAAAAAATTCAATGGCTTTGTATCATGTCCTCTGCTTATTGATTCACCGTTTCAGCAAGAACAAGATGCAACGAACAAAGATGCCATCCTTAATTTTATGCTGGAAAAGCGTTTAAGCGATCAACAAATGATACTAGCCACTGTCTCAGTCGAAAATATTCAGGATAGGGCAGCGCTTGATAAGGTCACGACTGTCGAACTCTCAAACAAGCTTTCTCTATTGAGCAAGGACCAGTTCCAAACCGTTAGAAACGAAATCGAAGAAATGCACAATCAAACTCTGGCAGCGGAATAGCAGAAACCTCTGAGATTTGAATTGTTTATTCTTAATTTAGACGACAAATATTGTAATGCCTTAGAGTAAAATGGGACAAATTTTGCAGGAGTGTACGTGTTCAATTTATTGATATCATCTGGAGAAGATAGCTGGCAGAACGGCACATACGAAATGCCGCACAGTCGGGTTGCGATTGAGTACACCGTGGACCAGATTAGTGAGAGGTATAAATCACTCAATCCAGAAGCGATAGAAGAGTTAAAGTCGTTTCCATGCATTTTCGTTGTTGAAAATGAGCCGATCCCATCCAAAATCGGTTATATTTCTGATGTTCGAATTAGAAGTGAGACGGTTGTAATCCATTTCGAGTTTGACCCGATTATTCCTGAACTTCCAGTTGGCGCGATTGAAGCACTGAAATCTGAAATTGATCTTGGTAGATGGGAGTTATCCAGAACACATTGGGCCATTAAGGATGAGTCACTTTTCGAAATACTAGTTCGGCGAAACTATGTAAATCAACAGCAGGTTGAAGCCTCATTCTTACGCAGAAACCCTCCTAGCGCATCTAGTTCTGAAGATGGTGGCGGGAAAAAGATCTTCATTGTGCATGGTCACGACGATTTGGCTAAGCTTGAGGCTTCCAAGTTTGTATCAGACTTGGGCTTAGAGCCAATTATTCTCCATCAGCAGGCTAGCGCTGGAATGACGATAATCGAGAAGATTGAACATTACTCTGGTGAAGGCGTGGGTTTCGGCATTGTTCTCTATACTCCTTGCGATACAGGTGCAAAAGTTGGAGCGCTAACCGCATCCTATCGTGCCAGACAAAATGTCGTTTTTGAACACGGGTATCTTATAGCTAAGCTTGGACGAAGTAATGTGACTGCTCTGGTAAAAGGAAACATTGAAACGCCAAATGATATAAGTGGCGTGGTTTACGTTTCCTTAGATCATGAAGGAAATTGGAAGACAGAGTTGCTCAGGGAATTAAGAGGAGCGGGCTATCAGGTTTAAGAAACTGAGCAAACGTCTTTTGGCCGTTCCAATCGATTAAAAATACCATCCTTTGATCGGTATGTTGGAACCGAACCTTCAATGCGGTTTCAGCCATTCGGCTTCGATCCTTTGCGTTTAATCGGCCAGCCCTGCGAGGCTGACTTTCTCTCTTTGTTTTAAAGGGGCCTGCGGCCCCCAAGCCATCAAGACCTAAACGCCCTGTAGGGCACACACAGCGTGTATCCTCGTCCTTCCGCACTCCTTTGTCGCTTGTGCAGGGCGGGCGATCCCCCTCACGCCGTGCGGGTCTTGACCGCCATCCCCCTCTCATTGGCGCGGGCCTAATCCCGGTTGAATGCGCAACCGGTAATCTGAGAAAGGAATAGCAGGGTAAAAGTTGTTTAGCAAAAGACAACCACTCACAGTTCAGACCGCAATGCCTTCTTCAATCGTTTGATGGGTTCTTTTTAAGCCAATCCTCTGCGATATCTATGCGATCGGCGTGTTGCTCTGCCAACATCTGATAGAATGCCATCAGCATCACGATGGTCTTTCTTGGTCTTAAAGACTGGTAGTGTTGATAGAGGGTGGCGTTCGCTACGTATCGATTTTCTGTACGGGAATCCTCGGAAAGAGTGCTTTTGCAATACCAGCGAACACCGTCAGGATTCCGATTGCCTACTTCTGCCATGAGCTTCGTATCATAGTGCCACGGGTTTATCTGATGATCGGTTTTCCAGACCTCAAAGAACCCAGACTCCACATATAGCTGGATTATCGTCTCGTCATGCTTGGAATTCTCCAGCACAAGTTTGTCAACGTCTCTAAGATGTTGGATAGACTTATCGATCTTACGAGCACCAGTTAAAATGTGGTTCGTAGACTGCCGCATCAGGTCTAGGCCGCTGGGGTGCGCCTGCCAAGCCTGAAATTCCTCATCGGCGACATCCACGGTGGCATTGGCGACCTTCACAAGCTTTGCGCTCTTCAGGAGTTTCTTCGGGGTGCAGAAATTAGTGTTGTTTACGAGATCGAAGCCGTTGGCAGCAAAAGCTTGTGCGACGAGACGGCTGCAAAACTGTTTGGACGAGCCTTTACTGCCCAACCCTTGCCACGCCCTGCCAGCTTCGAGAGTCGCGTATTCGCTTCCTACGCGTTCTCGGACATAGTTGCAGATTTTGATTGCGATGGACGGGTCCAACTCTTCCTTGAGACGCAGGGCAAATACTGCATTGTTCTGCTCGAAGAACAGTCGCTGTGTGTTCGCCGAATGCACTCCATCTCCCGTCGCATCAATGACCGAGCAGTGACCAACATACAGCATTGCGTGTGAAATCGGACTGATGGTGGTGGCACGGATCAATTTGCTGATTCCAGCGTCGCTGGTAGTCAGAATCACATCTCCAAGCTTCAATATTTTTTCGTTCAGTCGCTTTTTCATGGTGTCCTTTGGTGCAGAAAATCTTTATTCTTATGGCGGTATAGATCAAACGTCAGCTTCATCATTTTCTCAGATAACTGGGTTCAAAAGTAGAACTTTCTTGCCGCGCTTACCTAGGAAAGCGATACTGATCTTGCAGCCGTCTTGGTGTTTGGTGATCTAATACTCTTCGGCTAATGAGAGTAGAACATGACAATAACAAAAAATGAATGCGACGACCTAGAAGAAAAGGTCATTTGCACAGCATGCGTAGGCGAGGTCTTTCTTTCAGAGCGCGTGGAAAAGGAAGGTGAGGAAGACGAGTGCTCGTACTGCGGCGAAGAGCTTGCGTGCTTCACGCTTGAGGAAATTGCAGACAGGGTTGAAGCCGCGTTTGAAACGCATTATTCGCGGACTTCTGAAGAGCCAAATTCTTACCAATATGCGATGCTGCGCGATAAGGAAATCGACTATGACTGGGATCGTGAAGGCCAACAGTCAGTATATGCCATTATGGACGCAGCGAGCATATCCGAAGGTGCAGCCGATGATGTTCAGGCAATTCTAGAATACCGGCATTTTGACTTTGAGAATGGGACAATGGGCATTGAAGACGAATTTTCATCCGATGCCTATTACGAAGAAATCATGCCGGGGGATCAAGAATGGCATGAACAGTGGACTGAATTCGTTAAACTAATCAAGACCGAAGCCCGGTTTTTCAGCAGAACAGCGGCCAAGTATCTAAGCGATCTTTTCGACCGGGTAGACGAAATGCGCACACGCGCAGGAAGCGCACTTGTCGTGGATGTCGGACCGGATACGGGGATCACCCATCTCTTTCGGGGGCGCGTGTTCCAATCAGAAGCCCTGTTGCAAAAAGCAATGATGCGGCCCGATCTTGAGTTGGCCGCGCCGCCTGCCTGGGCTGCTGGCACAGGACGCATGAATGCGAGAGGAATTTCTGCGTTCTATGGTGCAACATCTCCTGAATTAGTATTAGCGGAAGTTCGTCCACCTGTTGGCAGTTGGGTTGCCATGGCCAGATTTGAAATTATCCGCCCATTGAGACTTCTGGACCTCGCGGCCTTGGCCAACGTTCAGGAACAAGGAAGTATTTTCGATCCTGACTATGCTTACCGTCTGGGGCGAATGATGTTTCTAAGGACGCTCGCCAAGAAAATGGCGCGGCCAGTCATGCCCGATGATCAAGAAATGGAATATTTGCCAACCCAAGCCATCGCTGACTATCTGTCTACTGAAGGACAGGTTCCCTTGGACGGAATTTTGTTTCCGTCCGTACAAGCAGGGGGAGACGGCGTTAATGCGGTTCTGTTCCAAAAGGCTTCACGAGCTGAAAAAATGGAGATCCCCGAAGGAACCGAAATCAATGCGCGAACATACGCAATGTATGAGGACGGCCCTGAACCGGACTTTACGGTAAATGAGACAGTGCCGCCCTCAGAGGAAGAGGTCGAAATCGAAGACCGAAGGCGAGGCCCGTTTGTTCCGGATTTGGAAGACTGGACGGATTGGCAAGATACTGATCGTCGAGAAACAGCACTGAGGATCGACACCGGGTCTCTACGCGTACATGAAGTCAACTCGGTCCAAATCGACACAAGCAGCCATTCGGTCAGACGGCACCGCTTCGAAAAGCGTGAAATCGATTTTTAGCCGGGCAGAAATGCGCGACGGACCTGTAGGCCCGCCGCGTAAGGGCTAAAATTCTGGTGTACGGGACGCCAGCTCAATCTCGATATTTTCTAAAGAGCTTAGAGCCGTTCGGCGCTCTTCAGAGCCGCGTGGCGCGGCAGCAAAAGCATTGAACGCTTCTTTGAAAAGGCCATGCAATTCCGCTGTACTGCGTGATGCTGCTTCAAATCGTGTGACAAGTTTCATTTGATCCTCCATCGTCAAGGAGGCCCCAAACCACTCAGGGCCTTTCGGCCCACACCCATCAAAGGCGCTTGATGGTTTGGTTGGTCTGTTTTTCTTGGCTATAACGGATCAAAGGTGAACGGCGTTCGTATTTATGCTGCATACAGCGGCGGCAGGCTCGGTTTCATGGCCTGATGAGAAGATGGACTACTTATCTGTCGAGTTCTGGTCCGCGCGGCTTTCGTGTTTGTCCATCGCGAAGGCGTTGAAGGCGTTCTTTCGGTGACACGGCGTCTCTTCCAGCTCGGCGCACTTGCAAGGTTGTTTTTTGCTGCTGTTCCTCGCGCAGTTTTTTTAGGCGCTGTCGTGCCGTCGTTACGCGCTCTGCCGACATCTTAGTCTGACTTTCGACATACGCTTTCTTGGCAGATAATTCGATTTTCGGAGTCCCGTCGATTTTTCGCCTCTGTGGGGAAGATACCTTCTTTTCCAATGGCTCCAACCCGCGCTTCATCGAACTATAATTCGTCCGATCATGATGAAGTCCACGCAATACTTCGGCATGACGATTTCGAACAGCTTTGATCTCAATCTGAAGGCTCTGCCGGTCCTTCAGTTGCGCTTCGATCAGAACATGACGCTGTTCTTGGTCGCGTTGAAGCGACCAAATGGCTTCCATCTGGTTCTGCTTTTCTAGCGCTGCGCGCTTGCCGGTGACGCGGTCCAGCAGCCCGCGCAAGCCTTTGCGCAAACGGGCTGACCTTGCCGCTGCTTCGGCATTTGCGCGCTCTTTCTGCCCAGCATCCAGCTTGGCGCGTTCTGCCTGTTGCTGGACCTGCATTTCTTGGCGGCGAGTCTCAATTGCGGATTTCTCTTTTTCTGCGTCATCGCGTGCCTTCGCTAAATGCGAAGCAAGTTTGGGCATGATTTCTTTGCCGATGCGCTGACGGGTTTCGCTGACGCTTTTGAGTTCCTGCGGCTTACCAAGGCGCTCTGTGACATCTTTGGATTTTTTGCCGATGGCGCGCGGGACCGAGATCACTTCGCCCTCAAATGTCACCGCGACATGACCACGCCGATCACCACGTGCAAGGAAGAAGCCCCGTTCTTCCAGCGCATGCGAAAAGCTGTTGCGGCTGTCGGAGATCGCCCAGGCCTCTTGAATATCAGCCTTAAGTTCTCCGGCGTGCCGTTCGATCCGCTTGGCTTGTTGCCATTCGGCCAGGGTAAAGTTGCGCGGATCGCGGTCCTTTGCGCTGGCGAGGCCTTTGGGCATCTGCCAGCCATGCTCAAGATAGAGCTGCTTTGATACCTCCATCAGCTTGTTTTTGAAGAAAGAGAGCGGCTTAGCCGTCATGGTTTCAGCATCGATCCGGCTCCAGACGGCATGACAGTGCCGCCGTCCTTCTTTTTCATGAAAGACGACCACACGAGGCTGATCTGTCAGGCCGTGCTTTTCTTCAATTGCGGCGATAGCTTGCTCGAACGTCTCCACGCGGACGGATTCAGCCTCGGGCGGATTGAGCGAGACCGAAAACAGAAACTGTCTGCACATCGTGCCTTTTGAAACGGCTTCAGCTTCACGCAGCGCACCGACGACATCATTAGTCATGAAACCCCTGACATCGTGGATTTCGACATGCTCATTCTCGGTGGTCTTCAAAAGATGAAGCCCGAGCTGCTTGGCACCGCCGCGCTGAGAGCCTTTCAGGATCATGACGGCCCCAAATCGCTACGATTGCCCAATGCTCGCAAAAGCGTCTCCCGCATTGCGGCAATATCCGCGCATGCACGACGAATGTCTTTCTCGGTTTCCTCGACAACAGGTAAAGCGCCAATGTTTACAGCCTTAGCCAGTTGGTTGAGATTGTTCGCGATCCGAGAACCGCCAAGCAAGGCTAAGAGTTTCGCAAGGCTTGCATCATCTTTAATTGGGCGTCTGAGTTTTGAACGCGCTCGCTTGTTGGACGTACCTTGACCATCAAAGACCTTGCGCTTGATGTAACTGCCTAAAGGTTCGTCACCAGCCAGTTCTTCAAGACGGGTGCGTTCCTCAAAAGTCAGGCGCAACGAGAACGGCGCAGGTTTCTTCTTTGCCTTCTTTCGGGCTATTGCGTTGAAATCACTGTCTGTTGTGCTCATCGCCGCACCTCAGATCATCAAGATCATGTTGTGCGAGATGGGCTTCCCATTCGAGAAGGGTATCGAAGAGAGAGTTCAAACTATCTCTCTCCAACTGCACCATTAACTTTTATACCCCCTGAAAGCATACCTAAAGCCTTGAAAGGCAACGCTATTTGGGGTGTTCTAGGTCCATCAATGCGATGGTACGAAAATCCGCCCGAAAAACCCAATCTCAGGACGATTCTGCGCAAGTTTGCGTCGCCACTTTCCCATATTTTCCAAGGGCTTGAGAGGAACTTTAGGGAGAGTTCTAGATAATCCTCATACCTCTTGGGTTTTGACGCCTTTTCTGCAAGGTTTTCTGCCATAAGCACCTTTGATTTCTCCAGTTCAGTGATCTTATTTTCATAGGCACCGATGACCGCATCGTTGCTTGCTTGCATAATACGCGCGAGCAA